>CAYXBH010000025.1:0-8394 GCA_964463185.1 uncultured Azospirillum sp.
CTTATAAAGGGGTGGCTTTTTGTTGTTCAAAAGTCAAACAAAATACAGCAACAAAAATTTTTCTTCCAGATAAAACTTACATAACCAGCTGTACCGCGGTCAAAAAAACGACAAAGAAAACGATTTTCAAAGCCTACTGTCTTTATAACCGGCCAGACAAATATCAAAAATAAAAAATAAAAAATAAAAATATAAAAAACCAAAATACCGTAAACAATGACCAACCACCGGCTGCTTTTTTGTTTCACTCTGTTCCACAAAACATAGTATTTTTTGTTTAACAATCATTACACCAGGTCAATGAAACTGAAACTATTTGATTGTTCCTTTTCATAAACCTCACTAATTATACTCTTCTTTCTGGCAACAGCAACTAAAACACCTTTTTGTCGCCATAAAATTCCCTTTAAAGATAATTTAACACTTTGAACATACTTCATTTATGAATTTATGATTGATTAATATTGATTTAATGGTAAAACATTTTTATAGTCTATAAATAATATGTTTTATGGAACAGAGTGTTTTGTTTTTCACTGTTTCCCATAAAGGGGCTGGTAAATACTCCTATTTAAAAATCCAACTAAACACCGCTCGATCCCCCCAGACAGCTATGCACAAAAGCTGTTTATTTCCGCTTGCAATAATGAAAGAGAAGTTATAGGCTGGTTTTATTAAGTTGTTTAACCCAATTTAATTTTTAGAGGAATGATATTATGAAATTTTTGAAAAAATGCAGCTGGATTGCTCCCACAATCATGTTGTTTTTGAGCCTGTTCGCACAGGTTGCCTACGCCTCGGAAATTGATTTGAAAGTTCCCCTGCTTGATGTGGAATACAATTTCTGGGGTTACACCATTACTGGTTCGCAGATTTTGCTCTACGGGCTTGTCATCTGCGCCCTGGGAATGCTCTTCGGTTTTTACGAATTTTGCAAAATCAAAAAGATGCCTGCTCATAAATCTATGCTGAACATGGCGTCTTTAATTTATGAAACCTGCAAAACCTATATGAAACAACAGGCGGTTCTTCTGGTGATACTGGAAGCCTTTATCGCCGTCTGCATTTTCTACTATTTCTTTTTCTTAAACCATACCCCACTGCCGATGGTTATGAACATTTTGCTATGGTCAGTTTTGGGTATTTTGGGCTCTTTCTCTGTTGCCTGGTTCGGTATGCGCATCAACACCTATGCCAACGCCCGCACCGCGTTTGCCTCGCTTAAAGGCCAGGCCTTCCCAGTCATGAACCTGCCACTGCGCTCCGGTATGTCGATCGGCGTTCTGCTGATCTGCGTCGAACTGGTTATGATGATCATAATTTTGCTCTTTATCCCGCGGGAAAATGCCGGCGCCTGCTTCATCGGCTTTGCGGTTGGTGAATCCCTCGGCGCATCCGCCCTGCGTATCTGCGGCGGCATCTTCACCAAAATCGCCGACATCGGCGCCGACCTGATGAAGATTATCTTCAAAATTGACGAAGACGATGCCCGTAACCCAGGAGTAATTGCCGATTGCACCGGCGACAACGCCGGCGATTCCGTCGGTCCCACCGCCGACGGTTTTGAAACCTACGGCGTAACCGGCGTCGCACTTATCAGCTTTATCGTTCTTGCTGCCGGCATGGGCTACACCACCCACGGTGACCTGACTCTGATGATCGATGGTATCGACATTCAGGCACGCCTGATTGTCTGGATTTTCACCATGCGCCTGCTGATGATTATCACTTCAGTTGCTTCTTACATGATTAACAACTGGTTCTCCAAACTGCGCTTTGGCGACAAAAAAGACTTTGATTTTGAAATACCACTGACATCGCTTGTCTGGATCAGCTCTCTGCTCTCGATTGCTGTTACCTTCGGTGTTTCCTACATCATGATCGGCTCGATGGGTAAAGACCTGTGGTGGAAACTCTCTATTATCATCAGCTGCGGCACCTTGGCAGCAGCTCTGATCCCCGAGTTTACCAAAATTTTCACTTCATCGAAATCCAAGCACGTTCAGGAAATCGTTGACGCCAGTCGTGAGGCAGGCGCATCACTCAACATCATTTCCGGTATTGTTGCCGGCAACTTCTCCGCTTTCTGGAAAGGGCTGGTTATCATCGGACTGATGACGATTGCATACTTTGCCTCAGTTACCGGTCTGGATACTTATATGGTTTATCCGACGGTATTTGCCTTCGGTCTGGTTGCATTCGGTATGCTCGGCATGGGACCGGTAACGATCGCTGTTGACAGCTACGGTCCAGTTACCGACAACGCCCAATCTGTTTTTGAGCTCTCACAGATTGAACAAATCAAAGGTATTGATAAGGAAATTGAAAAAGATTACGGCTTTAAACCCGATTTTGAAACCGGCAAAGAACTGCTGGAGAAAAATGATTCTGCCGGCAACACTTTCAAAGCCACTGCCAAACCGGTTCTGATCGGCACTGCTGTTATCGGCGCCACCACCATGATCTTTTCGATCATCTTGCTTTTGAATTTGGAACTCAACCTGATGAACCCAATGGTTCTGTTTGGGCTGCTTTTAGGTGGCGCAGTCATCTACTGGTTCTCGGGAGCATCAATGCAGGCGGTTTCTACCGGTGCCTACCGTGCCGTTGCTTACATCAAAGAGCACATCAAGCTTGATACCAACCAAGCAGCTTCTATTGAAGATTCCAAAAAGGTTGTCCGCATTTGCACCATTTATGCGCAAAAAGGCATGTTCAACATCTTTATGGTCATCTTCTGCCTTACCATTGCTTTTGCCTGCTTCAACGCAGACCTGTTTGCCAGCTATCTAATTTCGATTGCAGCTTTTGGTCTGTTCCAGGCACTGTATATGGCAAATGCTGGCGGCGCTTGGGATAATGCCAAAAAAGTGGTCGAAGTTGATCTGAAAGAAAAAGGAACGCCACTGCATGATGCTGCCGTTGTCGGCGACACCGTCGGAGATCCTTACAAGGACACCTCTTCGGTTGCCTTAAATCCGATTATCAAATTCACCACTCTGTTCGGCCTACTGGCTGTAGAAATGGCAGTTGCCGCTCCTCGCTGCCTGTCGCTCGGACTTGGTGTTGTTTTCTTCCTGATTGGACTGATTTTCGTATGGCGATCTTTCTATCGTATGCGCATTAGTTCGCAAAAATAAAACACGGTCAGGATTACATAATAAAATCCTCAAAATTGCTCACAATTTTGAGGATTTTATTGCATATTCGTTTTATATCTTATAGTATCGGCTAAAATGAAAAAATTAAATATTTACATTTCCCGCCAGATAATAATCGGGTTTTTGCTGGTTACATTTTCGCTGATGTCGATTTTGTGGCTAACGCAATCGTTGCGTTTTGTCGAACTGGTTACCAACAAAGGTCTGCCGTTGAACCTTTTTATCAAACTCACTTCCTGTCTGATGCCACGACTTTTTTCGTTATTATAGCACAATTCTCTGTTTGTGTCAGTCATGTTCGTATATAACCGCATGCTTTCCGACCGCGAACTGGTGGTTATGCAGTCTGCTGGCATCAGTCCTTGGCAAAATGCCAAACCGGTGGTTTATGTCGGCATCTTTTTATCTCTGTTCGGGCTTTACATCAACAACTTTGCCATTCCCTATGCAGAAAAAGCTTTCGACAATCTGGAATGGCAAGTCAAAAACGACGTCTCACATCTGATATTCCGAGAAGGAGAATTTACCACCCTGCAAAACGGCCTGACCGTATTTATTACAGAGCATGAAAAAAACGATTCGGTCAGGGGTATACTGATTAACGATGAACGGAACCCTCAGACAAAAGTAACCGTATCGGCGGAAAAAGGTATTATTGTTTACATGGAAAAAGGTCCCCGACTGATCATGATCAACGGCATACGTCAGGAAATCGTTAACAAAAGCGGTCAATTTTCTTCGCTTTCTTTCGACCGCTACTCCATTGATTTCGGGACACAATCTTCCGGCAAAAAGAAAGACGATTCCGCTCGCTCAAAAACATTAAACGAACTGTTTGACGCCAAAAACAATCCCGAACTCACCCCGCAGGAAGCCAATCGCTATATTGCGGAAGGCCACCGCCGGCTGATGAATCCGTTTTTCAATCTGGTGCTGGCTCTGATCGGCTGTACAGGACTTTTGGTGGGCAACTTCAATCGCCGGGGACAGGGAAAAATCATTTCTCTGTCAATCGGAGCCATGGTACTGATCGAGGCCTGCGATCTGGCTTTTTCCAACTTATGTGGCAAGAGCTTGTATTTTCTGATTTTGCTGTACGCCAACCTAGTGTCACCTTTTGCTGTCTGCATGTACCTGTTGTTTTTCTACAATCTGGTCTGGTTTGTCCGCCGGCATAAAAAGCGGAGCATCTGATATGCCGTTTAAGCTTTTTAAACATGCCCTGCTTGCGGCCTGCTGCGGAACAGCGTTTCTGCTACCGTTTTTGTCTTCTGCCGAAACAGCATCCGAAAATAAAACCAAGCGCACGGAAATCCATTTCAGCGCAGATCAGGTGGAAGAAAATTCGGAAACCAGCGTAATCACAGCTACCGGCAATGTCAACATTCTACGTCAGGGCACCAGCTTAAAAGCGGATAAAATTGTTTATGACCGGAAAAACGACATCATCACCGCCATCGGCAATGTCAGCATTGTCCAACCCGATGGCACCACGGTATTTGCCGAAGATGCTCGACTGGAAGACAAAATGTCCAAAGGCACCGTTCACGAAGTCAAAATGATCCTTGCCGACGAAAGCAGAATCGCCGCCCGCAGGATCAAACAGTCCGAAAACAAAAACAAATATTTTTTCTACGGCGTATATTCCCCCTGCGATATCTGCCAGGAAAACCCATCACCGCTATGGCAGATCAAAGCCCAAAAAATCACCCATGACACCACGGCCAAAGACGTCTACTATCAGAATGCCTTTATCCAGATAAAGGACATTCCCATATTTTACACGCCTTTTATGTCCCACCCCGATCCAACAGTTAAACGCCGCTCGGGCCTGTTGACGCCAACAATGCGCTCAACATCATATATCGGCACAGCGATAGAAATACCCTACTTCTGGAACATTTCTGAACACGAAGATTTGACCTTTTCACCGATTCTAAGTACCGACCAGGGCATTATCCCGAGCGGTAGCTACCGTAAGATGTTCTACAACGGAGACCTTTCCATTTCCGGTACCTACATGAAAGACAAGGACACGGATGAAAAGAGATACAGCCTCTTTATGAAAGGTCGTTACGAAATCGACGACTTCTGGCTGGCAAGCATGAACATCAACTATGCCTCCGACGGTTCTTATTTAAAAGATATGTCCCTGCCCGGCAAAACAGAGACCTGGCTAACCTCAAACATTGCCTTTGTGCGTTTTGACAATCGCAATTATGCGGCCATAGAAGCATATTCCTACAAGCTGGTCAGCTATTCCCTGAGAGAATACCATCTGTCGGAATTTAAAGCCCGTGATTACAGCAAACCCTATATTCTACCGCTTATTACTTACGAAAACATAAGCGAGCCCGACAACAACGGTGCTTATTTCAAAAACACCGTCAGCATGGCCTCCGTCTATCGGGAACGAAACGAAACAACCACTCAGCGCGCCACCATGATCAATTCATGGAACCTGCCTTATATCAGCCCTTACGGTGAAAGATACAAGTTTGTGGCCTCGGTCAAATCCGACCTATATTATGTTGACAAATACATCAACAATCAAGATGACATCTATACCGGCTCAGTCGGCCGCATATTCCCGCAAACCGGGATTGAATGGCGACTTCCGTTTGTCAAGGCAACAGAAACATCGCGTCAGATTATCGAACCGGTAATCGTTGCCGTGGCAGCCCCGAACGGAGGCAACAAAATCAACAAAATCCCCAACGAAGACAGCTTGAACGCCCAGCTCGACGACTCTAACATCCTCAATCTGGATCGTTATGATGGTTATGACCGCAACGATACAGGCAGCCGTATCAGCTATGGTATCAACTGGAGTTCATACGGCAACATCATCGGCCGTACCTCCATATTCATCGCACAAAGCTACTATTTTGAAGAAAATGAGAGCTTTTCCGAGAGCTTGGGTGATAACAGCCACTTAAGTGACTATGTTGGCCGCATCCATGCTTCGCCTTCGTCTTATCTTGACCTTAATTACCGTTTCCGCATCGACCGCAACAATTTTAAGTTAAAATACAACGAAGTCAACACACGGATTGGTACAGACATTTTGTCTGCCTACATTACCTTCACTTCCATCAACGGCAGAAACGATAAACAGGCGGACAGCGGGCTCTATTTCTTTGACGACTATCGCGAAAAAAAGGAACTCTACACCTCCGTTCAGGCCAAGATATCCCGCGACTGGCGGATCACTGCCTATAACCGACAGAACTTAATGGCCGATTCCAACGGTTCGCTGGAGCACGGAGGAGAACTCATTTATGAAGATGAATGCTTTAAATTAATCTTCAACATTCATAAATACAATTCAACCGATCCCGACTATGATGACAGTTACGAATATTCGGTTACATTCCTGCTGAAAACACTCGGTGGAATGGGGTCAAACTAAACAAGGAGCAAACCATGATCAAAAAACTGTTGCTGACTCTGTGTTTATTTTTCTCATTTAATACCAAGGCCCAGTTTGCCCCCGGCTACATACCGGTGCACCCTGAAGCCCGGGCTACAAACGAAAGCGAAAAGGCATCTGTTTTGTTCCGCCAGCCGGCAACACCCGTCGTTGAGAAAACACAGTCTGAAGAACAGGAACCCATCAATATCCAAAAACCGACACCCTATATTGGAGCAATCCGGATCTTGGCTCTGGTCAACGGCGACATCATCACCACACAGGACATCAACGACAGAGTACGTGCTTTTTGTATGACCTCAGGCATCCCATACAACCAGCAGACAAAATTTTTGATCATCAACAAAGTGATGCAGAACACCATTGACGAAAAACTGAAAATGCAGGAATCCGCCAGAAACCAGATTGAAGTAACCGAAAAAGATATCGACAATGCGATAGACATGTTCTGTAGCAACAACAAAATATCTCGCAACGAACTTGAAAAAATACTCCAACAGACTGGTGTCAGCCGAGATGTTTTCCGCGAACAGATGAAAACCGACCTCAGTTGGATCAGGGTTGTCCGCCGCGGCACGATGAACGAAACCATCACCCAGCCGGAAATTGAAGAAGCCCTGACACTAGCACGTCGTGATATGAGCAAACCTAAATTTATGCTGCTTGAAATCGTCATCCCGGCCAAAGATGCGCCACATATTTCCCAGTTGGTTTCCAATCTCCGCCAGGATCCGCGGTTTGAACTTTATGCCGCCCAATTTTCACAAAGCCCAAGCTCATCTTCCGGCGGCAAACTTGGCTGGGTTACGCAGGGACAACTGCCACAGGAACTGGAAAAAGAAATAAAAAAGCTCTCAGATGGTGAAGTCAGCGATGCGATTCTCTACAACGGTAATTACCACATCTTCAAAGTAGAAAAAACTTTTGATCCTTCCAAAGACCAAATGCCGAATCCCTCCGCCGAAGAGATAAAAATAATGCTGCAAAACCAGAAAAACGAGCGTTTTGCCGAAGAACTGATGCAAACGCTGCGGCAACAGGCCATGATTGAGCTGAAAGAATAAAAATGCTGCTTTCTCTACGGGAAACGGTCGAAAAACACGGACTTCTGGCAACTAAAGCGCTTGGACAGAATTTTCTGCTTGACCGCAATATCACCGACAAAATCATCCGCTTCAGCTTAAACCGCCAGGGCATCGGCTCCTTTGCCGGCAATCATGTCTGCGAAATTGGCCCCGGCCCCGGCGGACTGACCCGAGCCGTTCTGGAGGCTGTTCCCGATTCGCTGACGGTTATTGAAATGGATGCTCGCTGCATTGCGATTATGGAAGAGCTAAAAGCAGGAACAAACACTCCTTTCCGCATTATCAACGGGGATGCCCTTACTTTTGACCTATCAAAAGAAATTAGCGCTCCCCGGCAATTGGTCAGCAACTTGCCCTACAATATTTCGGTATCACTTTTAATCGGCTGGCTCCGTCAGGCCAAAAACTACCGGGCAATGACCCTGATGTTCCAGAAAGAAGTGGCGGAAAGGATCACAGCCCCCACCCGCTGCAAAAATTACGGTCGTCTTTCGGTGTTGGCGCAGCTGACCTGTAATGTCACCAAGCTGCTGGAACTGCCGCCGGAATGTTTTATCCCGGCGCCCAAAATCCGCTCAACCGTTCTTCTGTTTACACCCAAACCGGCAATTCCACCAATAGAAATCCTATCCAAAGTGGAAAAATTGACCGCACTTGCTTTCGGACAACGCCGCAAAATGCTACGTCAAAGTCTGAAAAGCTGGCCGCAAGCTTT
>CAYXBH010000025.1:8494-12496 GCA_964463185.1 uncultured Azospirillum sp.
GGAATTTCTGGCCATTCAAATGGAAACAACCACCGACAAACTCGACAGAGAAATGCTGGTTCGGAACATAAAACTCCCCCTTGCTGGCTATGACAAACATTCCTAGCTGACTTTTGTCATCTGGGCAGATACACTCTTCGGCAACGGAACCTTGTCCGAACACGCTGACGAAATTGCCGACATCAAAGTCGGCCGACTATTTGCTTATTGGACCTGTCCTTAGAGGCAGGTCTTTTTTATGTTCCGCAGACCATCGATTATTTGTCCACCGCGGCCAGCGGATGTTTTCGGCACACCGTTTCAATCAGTTCTTCAGAAATGATATGCGTATAAATTTCGGTAGTGGAAATATCCTCATGCCCTAGCAGTTTTTGCACACTACGCAGATCCACATAGCGGTGCAGAAGATGGGTGGCAAAAGAGTGTCGAAGTACATGGGGCGAAACCTTTGCCGGGGAAATGCCTGCTTTAACCGCCAGATTTTTCAAATTTTTAAAAAAGTTATCACGGGTTACATGCCCTGACATCGCCGTATGCGACGGAAACAGCCACGGCGATTTTCTGCCAGCCAGATATGCCACCCGTATCGGCAAATAATTTTTCACCGCCTCTAACGCCCGTTCTGCTACTGGAAGCAGACGTTCTTTGGCGCCTTTTCCAAACACGAGGATTTGTTTTTTGTCAAAATCAATACAGCTCTCGGAAAGCGCCACCAGCTCCGACACTCGCAGTCCACAGGCATACATCAGCAACAGCATCGTTTTCAGGCGGCATCGAGCAAAATCAGTTTCCTCCCCCACCGCCAGTAAAAGGCGTTTTATTTCCGCATCAGTCAAAAATTTGGGTAGTGGCTTGGCTTGTCTGGGCTGCATAATGTTTGCCGCTGGATTGGTTTTTATGTACCCTTCGGAATATAAAAATTTATAAAACTCCCTCACCGCGGAAAGTTTGCGTGCCACACTTTTAGCAACAAATCCTCGGCTACCGAGGTCGCGCATAAAGGCAGCAATATCTTCCTCTTCCGCTAGCGCGCAGTCTTTTTTCCAAAAATCCAGAAATTGAGAAATATCGCGGCGATAAGCATCAATGGTATTGACCGACGCCCCTTTTTCCGCCGCCATCATATCCAGAAATTCTTTCAATTCCCGTTCCTGCATTTTTCTGTTCTATTGTGCAAACATGTTGCCCAAAGGCTGTTCAACCTTTTCCGGAATAAAAGGCATATCGCGGGAAACGGCCCATAAAGCCAGCACCAACACCACGGCCAACACAACGTAAATCCACCCTTTACTACTTTTCTGACGCATATTTCTCACCTTTTTGATAAAAAAATATTGATAAAATTTAAACTGTTTATATTATGGCATTAAATATTTGAAATAAAGATTAATAAACCATGGAAAATAATAAAATAATTTTGCTCGTCGGCCTGATGGGCAGCGGCAAAACAAGCGTCGGCAAACGCCTGGCAAAAAAAATTGGATTGCCCTTTGTTGACGGTGATCAGGAAATAGAAAAAGCAGCAGGACTGCCTCTGGTTGATGTTTTAAAATGTTTCGGCGAAGAAGAATACCGCGCCGGCGAAGCTCGCGTTATGAAACGCCTGCTCCAGGGCGCTCCCTGCGTTTTAGCCTCGGGCGGTGGTTCTTTTGTGCCCGAACAAACCCGACGGCTAGCCCGCGACTATGCAGTCACCATATGGCTGAAAGCCGACATCGACGTTCTCTATCACCGCACGGCAGGCCGTCGGCACCGTCCTTTTATCGAAGGCAACGACGAACACTTAAAAAACAAACTGGAAAAATACATCCGGGAAGAATACCCCTATTATTCCGAGGCCGACATTGTGGTCGAAACCAAAGAAGAAATGGTGGACATTACCGTGGAAAGAGTTATTGAAGCGATCAAAAAGTTCATGAACAAATAATCTTCGCTCATGCTAATTTTTTACTTGCAAAATAACTCAGGACTGTGTAAAAAGACAACAAATATCAAATGGTTGATATTTGTTGTTTTAACAATAATTCACACACAGGCTTTAGCGGCAGCCTTTCGGGCATCCGCTCCGGTGCTTGGGAAACCTGGCCAGAATGCCTGCGGAGGTTTAACCGGAAAAAGGATAAATATAAAATGTCACTTCCTAAATTTACAATTCGCCAAATGATTGAAAACGGCGTTCACTTCGGCCACCATGCCCGTCGCTGGAACCCGAAAATGGCCGGCTACATCTATGGCAAAAAAGATAACGTTCACATCATTGACCTGCAGCAAACCTACCCGATGCTCTACACCGCTTTAAACGCAGCCAGAGAAATTGCAGCAAACGGCGGCAAAGTTCTGTTTGTCGGCACCAAACGCCAGGCTCAGGACATCATCAAGGAAAATGCGGAAAGATGCGGACAATATTATGTCAATTACCGCTGGCTCGGCGGTATGCTGACCAACTGGAAAACCGTTTACAAATCAATTTCCCGTTTGGTTAAGTTAAACGAAATGTTCGACAGTAGCGCTACCGAAGGCTACACCAAAAAAGAACTGCTCAACCTACGCAAAGAACAGGAAAAACTGTCCAAAGAGCTGAGCGGTGTTATGAACATGGGCGGCCAACCGGATCTGCTATTTGTCATCGATATGCCGAAAGAAGACCTGGCAATCAAAGAAGCCAAAAAGCTCGGTATCCCAGTTATCGCCATCGCTGATACCAACGCCGACCCGACTTTGGTAGATTTCCCAGTTCCCGGCAACGATGACGCCATCCGTGCCATTCAGTTCTACTGCGAACTGGTATCTTCCGCCGTTTTGGACGGTATTCAGGCCGAAATTACGGCTCAGGGCGTAAAAGTTGATGAAATCGTTGGCAACGTCGAAACCAAACCGACTAAAAAGAAAGCTGCCAAAGCAAAAGAAGAAAGCGAAGAAGAAGCCAAAGCCAAAGAAGCCCCCAAAGCTTCTGCCCAAAAAGCCAAGGCTGCCGAATAATTTTTATTCGCAGGAATTCAGCGCTTGATCTTAATGGCGGTATTTTAAGCAATAAAATATCGCCATTTTAATTCAAAAAATATCAGAATTGAGGAAATATAAAATGACAGAAATTACTGCCTCTATGGTAAAAGAACTGAGAGAATCAACCGGTGCCGGAATGCTCGACTGTAAAAAGGCTTTGGTTGAAGCCACCGGCGACATGGAAAAAGCCGTTGACTGGCTGCGCAAAAAAGGCCTAGCCTCAGCGGCAAAAAAAGCCAGCCGCATCGCAGCCGAAGGTCTGGTCGCGGTTGCTGTTGAAGACAATAAAGGTGCCGTTGTCGAAGTTAACTCGGAAACTGATTTTGTCGCCAAAAACGAAATTTTCCAAGAATATGTTGAAGATGCAGCCCAAGTCGCCCTGATGAACAATGGTGACCTCTGCAACATGAAAAATTTCCAGTGCCCGAAAGTTCATAAATCTTTTGAAGAACGCCTGACCGACATGATCGCCAAAATCGGCGAAAACATGAATCTCCGCCGTGCGAAAGTTCTCGAAGTCAGCGAAGGTATTGTTGCTCCTTATGTTCACAACGTTGCCCGCAACAACCTCGGCAAAATCGGCGTTCTAGTTGCTTTGGAATCCAAAGCGGACAAAGCCAAGCTGGCTGAACTCGGCAAACATATTGCCATGCATGTTGCCGCTTCTCAGCCTTTATTCCTAACCATTGCCGATGTTGATCCTGCAGCCGTTGAACACGAAAAATCCATTTTCACCGAACAGGCAAAAGCCTCCGGCAAACCGGCCAACATTATCGAAAAGATGGTTGAAGGCCGCATTCGCAAATACTATGACGAAGTTGTTCTCGAAGAACAGACCTACATTATGGATCCAGACAAAAAGGTTAAGCAGATAATTGCCGACGCCACCAAAGAACTCGGCACCGACATTAAACTCAAAGACTTTGCCTGCTTCAAACTGGGCGACGGCATTCAGAAAAAAGAAGAAGACTTTGCCGCCGAAGTTGCAGCTCAGTTAAA
>CAYXBH010000026.1:0-10371 GCA_964463185.1 uncultured Azospirillum sp.
GGTGTAATGATTGTTAAACAAAAATACTATGTTTTGTGGAACAGAGTGTTTTTTTTAGCTTTTTACCTCATTTTACATAAGGCCTGCCGCATTTATGGTGTTTTTTGCCATATTTTCTATTCACAAATAAAATAAATTTTGCTAAATTTACTAAAATTTAAAAATCAAACCAGTCAATAAGGAACTAACAAAAATGGCTCTAAAGAACACCAGAGAAACAAATTACCCCGAATGGTATCAAAACGTTGTCGCCGCCGCCGACATGGCTGAAAACTCGGCCTCGCCAGGTTGCATGGTGATCAAACCATGGGGGTATGGCATTTGGGAAAACATCCGCAACATTTTTGATGAAAAATTCAGAGAAACAGGACACGAAAACTGCTATTTTCCAATGTTCATTCCACTTTCGTTTTTCCAGAAAGAGGCCGACCACGTTGAAGGTTTTGCCAAAGAAATGGCGGTTGTTACCCATTCGCGCTTAGGGCAGGAAAACGGCAAACTGGTACCACAGTCGCCACTTGACGAACCGCTGATTGTCCGCCCCACGTCGGAAACCATTATTGCCGACTCTTTTTCCAAATGGATCACCTCTTACCGCGATCTGCCGGTGCTTATCAACCAATGGGCCAATGTCGTCCGCTGGGAAATGCGGCCGCGTCTGTTTTTGCGCACCCGCGAATTTCTGTGGCAGGAAGGCCATACCGCCCACGCCACGGCTACCGAAGCCGAGGCCGAAACCAAACAGATGCTTGAGGTTTACCGCGATGTTGCGGAAAATGCGCTGGCGCTGCCGGTTATCGTCGGCCGCAAGCCAGAACACGAAAAGTTCCCCGGCGCTGTTGATACCTATTGTATCGAGGCCATGATGCAGGACGGCAAGGCTCTCCAGGCCGGCACCTCCCATTTCCTCGGGCAGAATTTTGCCAAATCGGCCGGCATCAGTTTCACCAACAGCGAAGGCAAATCAGAATATGCTTATACGACCTCCTGGGGCGTTTCCACCCGGCTCATCGGCGGCATTATCATGACTCACGCCGACGATGAAGGCATGGTCGTTCCACCGCGGATTGCCCCCTATCAGATCGTTTTGGTACCGGTCATCAAAAACGAGGCCGACCAAGAAAAAATCATGGCCTATATCGAAAGAATCAGAACAACAATAAAATCCCTGTTGCCATTCGGCGAAAAAATCCGCATCAAAGTAGATACCCGCAACAAATCAAGCGTTGACAAATTCTGGGAATGGACCAGAAAAGGCGCGCCAATTATCTGTGAAATCGGCATGCGCGACGCCGAAGGCGAAAACGTCATGGTCAGAGAGCGCATCCGTCTCGGCACGCCGGAAGGCAAAAAGATCATTCCGCTCGAAAGCTTTGCTGCCGGTCTCGCCGGACAGCTAGAAAACATTCAGCAGGAAATGTTTACCCGTGCCAAAGAGCGCCTGCAGCGCAACACTCGTACGGACATCACGACCCATGAGGAATTTGAAAAATATTTCTCCAAACAAAGCCGTTTCATCAAAGAAGGCGACAAAGATGCGGTAGCTTTCGTCCGCGGCAAGTGGAGCGGAGATCCGAACTCGGAAGAACTGCTGAAAGCGCTCAAGATCACCATCCGCTGCATTCCGTTCGACCAGAGCAACACCAAAGGCGAATGTCTGCTGACCGGCGCCAAAGACGCTACCATAGACGTGATATACGCCCGCAGCTACTAACCTCTGCCCCGTGTAAAAAACACGGGCTTTTTTTTACAAAAAAACAAAACAACAGTTGCATAAGCCGCAAAAAACAGTTTAAATCGGCGGCAAACTATTCTACATATAAATCAACTGCAATTTATCACCAATTTATCATAAGGAAAAGATTATGACGGAAATTTTCATCATTTGCATCTTAGGCGGCTACCTGCTCGGCTCCATTCCTTTCGGACTGGTCGTAACCCGGCTGGCCGGCCTGGGCGATATTCGCAAAATCGGCTCCGGCAACATCGGGGCAACCAATGTACTGCGCACGGGACGCAAAGACCTCGCCCTGCTGACCGTTCTGCTCGACGTCTTCAAGGCCGGTTTTGCCGCCTGGCTGACGCTGCATCTGGTTCCCGCAAAAGAAATGTTTTTTGCCGGCATCTACACCCAGACCAACCTGATCGCGGCATTATATGCCGGCACGGCCGCCGTCATCGGTCACAACTTCCCGATCTGGCTGAAGTTCAGGGGCGGCAAGGGCGTAGCCTCCACTTTCGGTCTTATTCTGGTATTAAGTCCGAACATTGCCCTGATGGCGCTTGCCACCTGGCTATTGTTTGCTTTTATGTTTAAATATTCTTCGCTGGCCGCTCTGGCTGCGGCGACTCTGACCCCGCTTTATGCTTATTTTTATGCCGGCGAAACGGAAACCATCTTCTACACCGCGATCGCACTTCTGGTCATCGTCCGCCACCAGACCAATATCCGCCGGCTGATCAAAGGCGAGGAAAGCCAAATTTCTCTCCACAAAAAAACAGAAACGGCGAAAACACCAGCCAAGGAAACAGCAAAAGCGACCGAAGAAAAAACTCCGGCTAAAAAAAGCAGCAAAGCCCCAGCAAAACCGGCTGGGAAAACGGAACAGAAAACAAAAAGAAAACGCCCAGCTGCTTCCGGAACAAAAAAGACCGCGAGCCGCACCGCAAACACCACTACCCCCAAAAAAACACCCACCCGCGGCAAAACTAAAGGAAAATAATGGCAAAAAACGGCAATGTTCTGTCAAAACTGCGGCTGATAAATGCCGAAGGGATCGGCCCCGTCGGATTCCATCAGCTACTGTCCCGTTTCGGATCAGCCGAAAATGCTTTGCAGGAAATTGCTGGCAAGAAGCAACTGCCTTCCATCGAATGGGCGGAAGAAGA
This sequence comes from uncultured Azospirillum sp., assembly GCA_964463185.1. Lineage (GTDB taxonomy): Bacteria > Pseudomonadota > Alphaproteobacteria > RF32 > CAG-239 > JAFUYI01. The sequence continues at coordinate 2,890 of CAYXBH010000026.1, forward strand.
ATGGGAACTGACGACCGATTTCGGTGCGGAGATCCTGACCGATGACGATCCCCGCTACCCGCAGGCTCTTCTGGAGTTAAAAGACGCTCCGCCCGTTTTATACGCCAAAGGACGATTGGAACTGCTCAACCACCGACCGGCGGTGGCTGTCGTTGGCACCCGCAACGCTACCATCATCGGCCGCAAATTGACCTCCCGAATAGCTTACGAGTTAACGGAAAACGACACACTCATCGTTTCCGGTATGGCACGAGGAATAGACGCCGCGGCACACAAAGGTGCCATGTATGCCAAACAACAAAAAGGGCCGACCATTGCTGTGCTTGGCACCGGCATTGACAAAATCTACCCTGCGGAAAACGAAAACCTATACCAACAGATAAGCGAACAGGGACTGTTACTGTCCGAATATCCGATGGGCACCCTGCCCCAAAGCCGCAACTTTCCCCGCCGCAACCGGATTGTTGCCGGGTTGGCGGAGGCCGTACTTGTTGCCGAGGCTACCCGAAGGTCAGGATCTTTGATCACCGCTCATTTGGCGGCCGATAGTGGGCGAATGGTTTTTGCCGTTCCCGGTTCGCCCGGCGAGGCTCGTTCCGAAGGCCCCAATTTTCTGCTCCGCCACGGAGCGCTCTGGGCTGAACAAGCAAGCGATATTCTAACAGTTTTAAGCAAGAAAACCAAACCCAAACCGCTCAAAATCCCCTCTTTTAATAAATGCGATTTATTCACAAAGCCCCTTGACAATTTTCAAAAAACTACCGATATTCCTCCGGTAAAGAAAAATACAAAGAGCTCAATTTTGGAATATCTGTCGGCAGAAGGCATTGACACGGACGAAATCATCCGCAATTCTGGTCTGGATGCGCCAACGGTCGCCATGCTCCTGATTGAACTGGAAATGGAAGATAAAATCATCCGCCTGCCCGGTAATAAAATTGCCCTAACCGGCAAAAATATGAAAGTAAAAAGATGAAATTAGTTATCGTGGAATCTCCCGCCAAAGCCAAAACCATCAACAAATACCTCGGCTCGGACTACAAAGTTCTGGCCAGTTTCGGACATATCCGTGACCTGCCAAGCAAAGATGGCTCGGTACAACCTGATCACGATTTTGCAATGACGTGGGAACTGAGACCCGGCGGAAAAAAACACTTAAACGACATCATCGCCGCAGTTAAAGACGCAGACACAATCATCCTCGCCTCCGACCCGGACCGCGAGGGAGAAGCCATTGCCTGGCACATATTAGAAGAACTGAAAGCACGCGGCAAAATCAAAGACAAAAAAATTGAACGCGTTGTTTTCCACGAAATTACCAAATCAGCAGTAACCGAAGCCATTAAGAACCCGCGCCAAATTGATGACAATCTGATCTCAGCCTACATGGCGCGCCGTGCACTAGACTATCTGGTCGGCTTTACCCTTTCACCCGTTTTGTGGCGCAAACTGCCAGGATCAAAATCGGCAGGCCGCGTGCAGTCAGTTGCTTTGCGGCTTATCTGCGACCGGGAAACGGAAATCGAAAACTTCAAACCGGAAGAATACTGGACAATCGACGCCGAACTGTTTACAGCCAAACAGGCCCTGATAAAATCACGACTGATCATTCTTGACGGCAAAAAACTCGAAAAATTCGACATCAACAGCGAAGAAAAAGCCCTCGCCGCCAAAGCCAAAATCGAGGCGGAAGAATTTTCCGTCGCCAATGTCGAACGCAAAAAGGCCAACCGCTACCCGGCACCGCCTTTTACCACCTCCACCCTACAGCAGGAAGCCGCACGCAAACTCCGTTTTTCCGCAAAAAAAACAATGCAGATTGCGCAAAAACTCTATGAAGACGGTTTGATTACTTATATGCGTACCGACGCCGTCAACCTCTCCAAAGAAGCCATTACCGCCTGCCGGGAAGCTATTGTCAAATATTTCGGCGAAACCTATCTGCCCAAAACTGCCAAAGAATATAAAACCAAATCCAAAAACGCGCAGGAAGCGCACGAGGCAATCCGTCCGTCCGATGTCAACAACACCCCCAAAAAGATGGAGGCCAAACTTGATAACGATGCCCACCGGCTATATGAACTGATCTGGAAACGCACCGTTGCCTGCCAGATGAATCCGGCGATTCTAGACAAAGTAACCATTGATTCAACCTCCGGTAACGGGCAGATCACGCTCCGCGCCAACGGTCAGGTCATCGCTTTTGACGGCTTTCTGAAACTTTATCAAGAAAGCTTTGACGATGACGATGAAAATGACGAAAACCGAATTTTGCCGAATGTCGAAGCCGGTGAAAAAGAAACCAAAGGCGAAATCTCTACCGACCAGCATTTCACTGCACCACCGCCACGCTTTACCGAAGCCAGCCTGGTCAAAAAGCTGGAAGAGCTCGGTATCGGCCGGCCATCAACTTACGCAACGATTATTGCCGTTCTTCAGGAACGCAAATACGTTAAAGTGGAAAAACTGCGCTTTATCCCCGAAGAACGCGGACGGATTGTTACCGTCTTTCTCGAAAACTTTTTCCGCAAATATGTAGAATACGATTTCACCGCCCAGATGGAAGAATTTTTGGACAATGTTTCCGCCGGCGAGATGGAATGGCGCAAGCTGCTGAGCGGTTTCTGGGTTAAATTTATCAAGAACATTGACGCCGTAACTCCGCTGCAGATGAGTGAAGTTATCGACAAGATCGACGAAGTGCTGGCCCGGCACCTCTTCCCCGAACGGGAAAACGGCAGCGATCCGCGCAGTTGTCCGGAATGTAAAACAGGCCGGCTTGGCATCAAATTCGGCCGTTTTGGTGCTTTCATCGGCTGCTCGAACTACCCCGAATGCAAATATACCAAACAGTTGGTTGACACCACCGCGGAAGAAGAAGCCGCCACTGCCGGCGCAGCCAACAAAGCTCCCAACCCCGAAGATAAAATCTTAGGAGAAATGGACGGACAGAAAATTTATCTCAAAAAAGGCCCCTACGGCCACTATGTCCAGCTTGGCGAAGACGACCCGAAAGGAAAAATCAAACCCAAACGCAGTTCCCTGCCCAAAGGAACACTCCCCGAAAACCTGACTTTTGAACAGGCTCAAATCCTGCTTTCCCTGCCCCGTCAACTTGGCAACGGCATCGAAGTCAACATCGGCAAGTTCGGCACCTATCTAAAACAGGGAGCAAAATCAAAATCTCTTTACGGCAGCGACAATGTGTTCAACATCACCCTTGAACGAGCGGAAGAGCTGCTAAAAGGCGTGGCCGAAAAAACACTGGCGCAGGTTATCGGAACCCACCCCGAGAGCAAGCTGGAAATCACACTCAACAAAGGACGCTACGGCCCTTACCTGAAATGCGGCAAGAACAATTATGCCCTACCGAAAGAATTTAAAGACAAAACGCCAACATTGGAAGACGCAGTCAAAATCATTGCTGCAAAAAAATAAATCTTGTTCCTTTAGATTTTTAATTTTCTCACATGAAAGGGCGCCTGCAAGCGCCCTTTTCGTTGTTACCTTCCCTGCTCTCATTTTGGCAGTCCACAGTCTTTGTGCAAGGCAATTTCCAAAACTTCGTCGGCATTGGAAACCGGAATAATTTTCAACCCTTCCTTAACGTTATCAGGAATTTCGACCAGATCTTTTTCATTATCCTTGGGGATAATAACGGTTTTAATCCCGCCCCGCAGAGCAGACAACAGTTTTTCTTTCAGCCCGCCGATCGGCAGCACCCTTCCCTGTAGCGTGATCTCACCGGTCATCGCCACGTCTTTGCGCACCGGCACCTTGGTCAAAACCGATACCAGAGTAGTGTACATAGCAATCCCTGCCGACGGTCCGTCTTTGGGTGTCGCCCCCTCGGGAACATGGACATGGATATCTGTTTTGTCAAACACTTCCGGTTTAATTCCCAATTTTTCGGCATGCGAACGAACAACCGAATAAGCCGTTTCAATCGATTCCTTCATCACTTCACCCAGTTTACCGGTTTGTTTGACAATGCCCTTACCCGGCATATCCACCGCTTCTATAAACAGGATATCACCGCCGACCTCCGTCCATGCCAGCCCGGTCGTAACGCCGATATGGTCTTCGTCTTCGGCCTCACCGAAACGGAATTTCCTGACCCCAAGATATTCTTCCAGATTGGTACTGTTGACCTTAACCGCCTCGCTGGTTTTATGCATCAGCAGATTTCTGACAGCCTTGCGGGCAATATTGGAAAGCTCGCGCTCAAGATTCCGCACACCGGCTTCCCGGGTATAGTAGCGGATAATATCACGGATGGCATCATCGGCAATAAACAGCTCATCTGGTTTTACCGCATTCTCGGAAAAGATTTTCGGCATCAGATGCCGCTTGGCAATCTCGATTTTTTCGTCTTCAGTATAACCGGATAAACGGATAATTTCCATACGATCCAAAAGCGGACGCGGCATATCCAGGCTGTTGGCCGTGGTTACAAACATCACGTCTGAAAGGTCATAATCAACTTCCAGATAATGATCGTTAAAAGTACTGTTTTGTTCCGGATCCAAAACCTCCAACAGCGCCGACGACGGATCCCCTCGCCAGTCATTACCAAGTTTGTCTATTTCATCAAGCAAAAACAGAGGGTTGGAAGCACCGGCTTTTTTCATACCTTTAATAATCTTCCCCGGCATCGAACCGATATAGGTACGTCGGTGTCCGCGAATTTCCGCCTCGTCGCGCATACCACCGAGCGAAGTACGCACAAAACTACGACCGGTTGCCCGGGCGATGGATTTGCCGAGCGAAGTTTTGCCCACGCCCGGAGGTCCAAACAAGCACAAAATCGGCCCTTTGACCTTATCCGCACGGCTCTGCACCGCCAGATATTCGATGATCCGCTCTTTAACCTTTTCCAGCCCATAATGGTCAGCATCAAGAATTTCCGCCGCTTTTTGCAGGTTTTTGTTGACCTTTGAACGTTTATGCCACGGAATATCAAGCAGCCAATCAAGATAGTTGCGCACAACTGTTGCCTCTGCCGACATCATATTCATGGTTTTGAGCTTTTTGACCTCTGCCAGTGCTTTTTCTTTAGCCTCTTTGGAAAGCTTTGTTTTTTCGATCTTCTGCACATAGGCGTCGATTTCATTTTCCTCGTCACCATCGCCCAGTTCTTTTTGAATGGCGCGCATCTGCTCATTTAAATAATATTCTTTCTGGCTTTTTTCCATCTGCTTTTTAACGCGGGACTTAATTTTGTTTTCCACTTCAAGCAGAGTAATCTCGGCGTCCATAAACTCCAGAATTTTATGAAAACGCTCTTTCAAAGTCTGCCCTTCAAGCAAGGCCTGTTTTTCGCCGATTTTAAGAGCCAGATGGGATGCGATTGTATCAGCCAGTTTGTTGAAATCTTCTATCTGACTAACAGAAACCAACACTTCCGGCGGCGCTTTTTTAGACAGTTTGACATATTCCTCAAACTGAGAAAGCACGGCCCGCGACAAAGCTTTCGTTTCCATATCGTAAACATCGTCTTCCGGCAGACGTTCAACGGCCACATTCATAAAACCGTCACCGGGGATAAAATCGTCGATTTTAACCCTTTCAAGCCCTTCGACCAGCACCTTGACCGTACCGTCGGGCAGCCGCACCAGCTGCACCACAGTGCCAAGCGTCCCGACCTTAAAAATATCATCGGGCTGCGGATCTTCCACCGCAGCTTCTTTCTGAGTGGCCAGCACAATGTTCTGATCATTGTCAATCGCCGTTTGCAGCGCTTTCACCGACTTTTCTCGCCCAACAAAAAGGGGAACAATCATCTTCGGATAAACGACAATATCACGCAGAGGAAGGATAGGATATATTTCTTTGTTCATTAGCATTGTGTCCCGATTAATTCATGATACTAATATATAGTTAATTATATTCAAACTGCAACCGTAAGAAAGAATTTATTCGTATTGGCAACAGACAAAACTCCATTTTAAAAAACCTTTCTCTCCGGCACACCGGCATATAATTTATGCTTTTATCTGCCGGCTGATCAAGCGGATTTTACTTTTCAGTTCCCTCCAGATTTTTATACTCACGGCATTTTTGTCATCAGAAAACATGCATAGGCATATGCATTTACAATTTTTACACTAACATATAAAAACATTCTATACAACCACCATCAGTTACGTTCTGCACAGCAAAAAAGCCCCCGGCTCTTAATCTGCCAGAGGCTTTTAAACTTAAAATCTTTTCCCAAACGATTAAGCGGCTTTACTCATCTTTTCGGAAGCAAATTCATTCATCTTGGTGATGACATAATCAAGATCTTCATTATCCAGGTACGGCGTCATTGGGATAGAGATAGCCGTTTTGGACAGATGCTCACACACTGGCAGGGAACGGGTATTCCACTTGGCATAAGCGGTCTGGGTGTTGACAGGGCGCGGATAATATGCACCGCAGGGAATACCGTTTTCTTTCAGGTAAGACATCAGTTCGTCGCGATCTTCACAACAAACGGTGTAAAGAGCATAGGCCGACTGGCAGTTATCCAGAATTTTCTGTTTGCCAAAATATTCGCTCAGTTCGTTGTCGTAGCGTTTGGCAACCCGACAACGGTCTTTCAGTTCCTGATCAAAAATGGTTATTTTCTGCATCAAAACAGCACCCTGGAAAGAATTCATACGACCGGTTATACCCAAACGAACATTATCATAGTGATCATCCGGGCTCATACCATGAACACGACACGATTTAACCAGTTCATTTTCTTCTTCAGTGTTGGAGAAAACGGCACCGCCGTCGCCATAACCGCCGAGAGGCTTGGTCGGATAGAAAGAAGTTGCACTCATATCTGCAATCGAGCAGGCTTTTTTGCCTTTATAAACGGAACCGAACGACTGACAGGAGTCAGACAGAACTTTCATGCCGTTATCACGGGCAATTTTGATAATTTCGTCATATTTGCAGGGCGAACCGAAAATATCAACCGGGATAACCGCTTTCAAATTCAGTTTGCCTTCTTTTTTAACTTCGTCAATTGCACGTTGCAGATCTTTCGGATCCATGGTAAAGGTTTCCGGATCAGAATCTACGAAAATCGGGGTTGCACCAAGCAGAACCGGAGCTTCCGCAGAAGCGACAAATGTAAAGGAAGAAACAAATACCGCATCGCCCGCTTTTACGCCCCAGGACATCAGAGCCAGCGTCAGGGCATCGGTTCCCGACCCGCAGGTAGAACAATACTTAACACCGCAGTAAGCCGCCAGTTTTTCGTCCAGCTCCTTTGTTTCCGGACCCTGGCAGTATGCACCGTGATCAAGGATTTTTTCAAAAGCCTTCAAAAATTTGTCCCGGCCGATAATCGACTGGGAAGTTTTGCAATCAAACAACATAATCGGTTTGTTGGGTTTGCTTGTCATTTTTCAGTTCCTTCATCAAAAGTTTTCAACTGTGGAGGATACTACGTCATTCTGCCCCGGAATGCAAAACACAAAAAATTTCCAAATTGTAACATTAAAT
>CAYXBH010000026.1:10471-12296 GCA_964463185.1 uncultured Azospirillum sp.
TGTAACATTAAATAAAGTTATACCCAGCAACCGTTTTTTTCCCGTTGATATTAAGTCCCAGTATTGCTATATTAGCCCAAACAATACAATCGCAGGAAAGGTTTTGTCTTGTCTAGATGTTCGTTTTTACTGGCCGTTATATTAAGCTGTTCCATATACGGTAGTGCACTGGCTGCCGAAAGCCGCCAGTCCGACTGGCTGGAAAGCTATAACCGCTCGGTGTTCAATTTCAATTACCAGCTCGACAAATATACATTAAAACCGCTGGCCAAAGGGTATCGTGCCATCACCACCCCCAATATCCGCAACCGGGTTACCTCTTTTATTAACAATGTGCGCGAACCGGTAACCACCGTCAACCATACGCTGCAGGGGAGCGTCAGGGACACTTTTATATCCATCGGCCGCTTTCTGATCAACAGCACTCTCGGCCTCGGCGGTATGTTTGACGTAGCTGCCGGTTGGGGACTGGAGCGCAACCCGACCGGTTTTGACGACACACTGGCCAGCTATTGTGTACCGGACGGTCCTTTTATCGTCATTCCGTTCTGGGGGCCGGGCACTCCCCGCTCCCTCATCGGCAACGCTACCGACGCTGTTGCCAGCCCGATGTACTGGGGACCGCTCAATGACAAAAACTATGCCGACAAAATATCATACGGCTATGCAGCATTGGTCGCCGTCAACACCAGAGAACGTGCACTTGATCTGCTGGACGATCTGGAGAAAAACTCCGTTGATTTCTACACAACGGTTCGTTCGGCCTTTATACAAAACCGCCAACAACTGAACAACCGCTGTGCTGGTCACAACCAAAATCCGGCCGCAAGCTACGATTTTAATTTTGATATCGATGACGAAGAAGAATTTGAATAAGGATCCAACTATGAAAAAACACTTGTTTACTGCTTTATTCTCAGCATTTTTATTATCGGCATTACCGGCTTTTGCCGCAGTTGATGCCGATGGAGCCGAAAATTTTGTAAAAAAAATCACCAGGGAAGGCATTGAGGAAATTGTTGATTCCGATATTTCCCAAAAAGAAAAAGACGAACACTTTGAAAAACTTTTTAACGAAGCTCTGGATCTCAAATTCATCGGGCAGTTTGTGCTCGGACGTTACTGGCGTGCAGCCTCCCAGACTCAGAAAAACGAATTTATAGAAGTATACCGCCAGCTCAATATAAAAACCTGGTCAAAGCGTTTTGATGAATTCAAAGGCAAAAACTTTATTTTTGACGGCACTTCGCCCTCAACTTCAGCCAACCAGATATTCGTCAATTCCAAAGTTCCGATGGAACAGGGCAACCCGATTACCGTAGTCTGGCGGGTCAAACAAACCGGGGATACATTCAAAATCGTTGACATCATCATTGAAAACGTCAGCTTGGCAATGACCGCCCGCAACGAATACACGACCTTCATTTCAAAATCGCCAGACGGCCTGAACGGCCTGATTTCAGACTTGAAAAAGAAACTGGAACAGCAATAACCGGCTATCCCGATTCGCAAGACAAATCCTCCCCCCCAATGTCATGCCCGACCTCCTCCCCTAACGTCATGCCCGAACTGTTCCGGGTATCCACCTCCTCTTTCCTGATGTCATGCCCGACCTTCTCCCTCTAATGTCATGCCCGGACTTGATCCGGGCATCCAGTTAAACATAAAGCCTTATTTCCTACTGGATTCTCGGGGCATGCCCGAGAATGACAGGGAGGAGGTATGGTTCTCGGACCAAGACTTAAGAATGATGTTCTTTGTACTGATCCACCCCGTTCCGGGTGTCTTCGACCTCCTCCCCCTATGTCATGCCCGACCTGATCGG
>CAYXBH010000027.1:0-9519 GCA_964463185.1 uncultured Azospirillum sp.
AATCCTGGATTATGGTTAAGGGATCAACCCGCGCGGACTTTGACAACAGGGTTTCAGTTATATTGTATAACGAATTTACAAATCCGGACGACGTCATTGAGGTTCGGACCTTTGAACTCGGTGAGTACGAAAGCCGTCTTGTTGATGGAATTAACGGAAGCCGGCAGGAAGGTTTTGTGAGTATCAGTGATTCGATACTTCGTTATGAAGTCGTGTTTAATGATTTTTCTTTCTCCTACGATCTTTATCATGAAGTTGCGGTCTATGACGATGGTGTCACCCGGCAGACAATGCCGTATCATGAAATCCGGAATATCCGGGACAACGGTTACACGTTGACGGACATGGATTTTCTGATTGGTGAAAACAATTCTGTTTATATCCGTAAACAACTTGATCACTCGATCACGGTCGAGTTCAACGGACAGGATTACACCTTAACGGCCCAAATTGAACTGCGGTATTACTCGGGAACTCATCCGGCTGTGGTAGCCAGCACACTGATCGACAGTGGGATAAAAGACCTGCGGCACAACCTGTGGATCAGCAGTTACACCAGCTGGGTGGAAATTGAACATCAGTATTCTGACGGAACAAGTAGTTGCCAGGTTTATGAGGTTAGCGGAATGCGGGGAGAAATTGAATCAACCCTGCAGTCGTACAAGATTTTGTCAGACGCCAATCTTGTTCTGATTTCCGTCGACTTTAACGAAACAACGGTGCGGGACACAGTTGGTCTGCCGGATAATATGGTTGTTTGCGAGGTTCGTCGTGTATTTGATGTGGTCTATAACCACTTTACTTTGAGTTATCCCGTAAACGAATACGAGGCCTGGTATGATGACGGAGCGCTTCGGATGGAAATGCCCTGTCTGAAATATGAAAACGTGTATGAGGAACATAAATTCCGTTATGTTGGAAGTTATGTCGGAGAAGAGCGCGACTACGAGGAATATTATTTCGAGCAGTACATCTATGGTAAATTCGGTGAGGCTGTTCATGAGGCCTCTGAAAGTTTCCAGATAATCGTTTATACGGAATGAATTCAGTATCCGGATGCTTTTACAAAAAACTCCCCAGCCTTAATAGCTGCGGGAGTTCTTTTTGTATGTGTGTCCTGAGTCTTTGCTGATTTGCAATCAGCGTTCCAACGGTTTATATCGGAAAGCGTGCGGGTTGCAGGCATCGGCGCCGAGACGGCGGATTTTGTCTTTTTCGTATTCTTCAAAGTTACCCTCAAACCATTCGACATGGCCGTTGCCCTCATAGGCCAGAATGTGGGTGGCTAGACGATCCAAAAACCAGCGGTCGTGCGAGGTTACGAGTACGCAGCCGGGATAGTTCATGATCCCTTCTTCCAGCGAGCGCAGGGTATCGACATCGAGGTCGTTGGTCGGCTCGTCGAGCAAAATTACGTTGGCGCCTTTGCGCAGCATTTTGGCCAGGTGGACGCGGTTGCGCTCGCCACCGGAAAGTTGGCCAACTTTTTTCTGCTGGTCGCTGCCTTTGAAATTGAACTGGCCGACATAGGCGCGGGAGGGAAATTCTTTTTTACCAAGAGTAATCATGTCAAGGCCGTCGGAGATTTCTTCCCAGACGTTTTTGTTGGGGTTGAGTTCGTCGCGGCTTTGGTCAACATAGCCGAGGTCGACTGTGTCGCCGATGCGGATGGTGCCCCAATCTGGTTTTTCCTGCCCGGTAATCATGCGGAAAAGGGTGGTTTTGCCGGCGCCGTTGGGCCCGATGATGCCGACGATTGCACCCCGCGGGATTTTAAACGAGAGGTTGTCGATCAGGATGCGGTCACCGTAGCCTTTGGTGATGTGTTCTGCCTCGATGACCAGATCTCCCAGTCGTTCGGTCATCGGAATGTTGATGTTGGCGGTGGTGATTCTTTCTTTTGCGGAAGCCTGCAGTAGTTCGTCATAAGCGTTGATACGAGCTTTTGATTTTGCCTGACGGGCTTTCGGATTTTTCTTAATCCATTCTAGTTCGTTGGCCAAAGTTTTCTGGCGGGCAGATTCTTCTTTTTCTTCCTGCGCCAAACGTTTCTGTTTTTGCTCCAGCCAGGAGGAGTAGTTACCCTCATACGGGATGCCCTGACCGCGGTCAAGCTCCAAAATCCAGCCAGTAACGTTGTCAAGAAAATAACGGTCGTGGGTAACCATAACCACCGTGCCGGCATAGTTTTGCAGATGTTTTTCCAGCCAGGCGACGGATTCTGCATCGAGGTGGTTGGTTGGTTCGTCCAAAAGCAACATGTCCGGTTTTTGCAAAAGCAGGCGGCAGAGGGCGATCCGGCGTTTTTCCCCGCCGGAAAGTTTGGTTACATCGGCATTGGCCGGCGGGCAGCGCAGGGCGTCCATGGCAATTTCGATATTGCGCTCAAAATCCCAGCCGTTGCAGGCGTCGATTTTTTCCTGTAGTTCTGCCTGCTCGTTGATCAGGTTTTCCATTTCCTCGTCGCTCATCGGTTCGGCGAAGCGAGCGGAAACTTCCTCGAATTTTTTTAAGAGGTCGCGGGTTTCGCCCAAACCGTCCATGATGTTTTCAATTACGTTTTTGGCAGGGTCAAGCTGTGGTTCCTGCTCCAGATATCCAACCCTGATGCCTTCGGCTGCCCAGGCTTCGCCATTAAACTCTTTGTCGATGCCGGCCATGATTTTGAGTAAAGTCGATTTACCGGCACCGTTGACGCCGAGAACGCCGATTTTGGCGCCGGGCAGGAAAGATAGCGTAATTCCTTTGAATAGCTCGCGACCACCGGGGAATACTTTGGTCAGATTTTGCATGACAAAAATATACTGGTAAGATGCCATTTTGTGAAAAACTCCTTAAATTGTTTATTGTTATGGTTATTGACGTTTAATGTGCCTTATCGTGGGTTCTGCCGGTAGGCCGTTGTCGGAGCCGGTATTGTCAGTCGCTTCTTCGGCCGATATGTTTTGAATTTTTATCTTTCCGACTCTGACGGGTTTGCCGCGGTCGTAGATTTTCTGTGCGTTTTCTCGGTCGTTGCGATCCTTGTAGAGCAGGGTGGCGTCGTAAGGTTGACGAGGGGTGAAAATAGACCCGTCGGGCATTTTGATGCTGCCGTCGGCATAAAGCGTTGCATTGTAAATAAGTTGGTTGTCAAAGCGGCGGTTGATGTTGTCGCAGTCAAAAAAACCGTCAACCTGTTTGGCATAATAGCCGTCGACTTTGGCTTTGTTATAGGCGTACATGGCTTTAGCCTGCGTTTTGTCGTTTGGTGCCTTGGTGATCAGTATGGCGCGCGCCAGCATTTCAAAAGTCTGATATTTGGAGGCGCCACAGGCCATTCCCTGGCCGGCAATGTAGCCGAGTGTTTCGATTTCCTCAATATAGCCTATCTGCTGGGCATGGGCGTTATTTAAGAATAAAAAGACCGCCATGGCCGCAGTTCCCAATATTTTCTTCATCGCAACTCCTTGTCCTTTATTATTTATGCTGATTATAGGGGAAATATTTTGCAATGCAAAAATAATCTTTGTTTTTTTGCGAAAAATATGGTTGACAAAAGATAAGTTTTATCATAAGTTTCAGCAAAATGTCTGAAATGAGGAATGTGTTATGAAACTTTATAGTTCTTTAAAAACCAAGAAAAACCGCGATAAGGACTGCAAAATCGTTCGTCGTAAAGGTCGGATTTTCATCATTAACAAGAAGAACCCGAAGTTTAAGGCTTGCCAGGGTTAATTTGTTTATGCTTTTCAAATTGGCTCCGCAAGTGCGGAGCTTTTTTATGCCTGGAGAAGATAAAACAAAAAGCAGACCTGAAATGTCTGCTTTTTGTGGCTGCAATATTATGACCGCGACCTTTTAGGGCAAGAGTGGCGACCAGGCAGGATCGGACGCATCGGCCGGCGTAACGATCATTCGTTCGTTGTAGCCGGTGAGGTCGATGGTATAGAGTTTCACCGGTGCATTGCTGCGGGAAGTTCCTTGATCCTGGCGGAAATACATCAGCACGCGGCCGTTGGGCGCCCAGACAGGCGCTTCAACCAGGTAACCACTGGTGATCAGCCGTTCGCCACTACCGTCGGGATACATAACACCGATGTAAAACTGGCCGCCGTACATTTTGGTAAAGGCAATGTAGTCGCCCCGGGGTGACCATACCGGCGTGGCATATCGTCCTTGTCCGTAGCTGATACGGTGGACGTTGCCACCGTCGGCATCCATGATATAAAGCTGCTGGTTGCCACCGCGGTCGGAGTTAAAGACGATCTGTTTGCCGTCTGGCGAGTAACTCGGTGATGTGTTGATCGAGGTTCCCGAAGTTAGTTGTTTGCTTTTGTTTGTTTTTAAGTCCAGTTCGTAGATATCGGTGGTGCTGCCTTTGGCATAGCTTAGCAGTAGCTTGGAACTGTCTGGGGAAAAGACGGGGGCAAAGGTCATTCCTTTAAACTCGCCGACCAGTTTCTGTTCTCCGGTTTCGATATCAAGCATATAAACTTTCGGAGTGTTGCCAGTATATGACAAATAAGTAATTTTTTGCAGGTTGGGCGAAAAGCGTGGTGTTAAAGCCATGGAGGCGCCGTTGGTTAAAAATTTATGATTTTCGCCGTCCTGATCCATGATGGCCAACCGTTTGATACGGTGGGTGGCGGGGCCGCTTTCGGAAATATACACAATCCGGGTGTCAAAATAGCCTTTTTCTCCGGTTAGACGTTCGTATATGGCATCGGCAATAACATGGGCAACCCGTCGCCAGTTTTCTTTGGTGGTGGTAAAAGACTGGCCTTTCATCTGCTCTTCTGAATATACGTCCCAGAGGCGGAATTCTACCCGCAGACTGTCGGTGCCGGTTTCGGAAACGGCGCTTTGGACAAGGGCTGCCGCATTGATGGCTTTCCAATCGGTAAAACGCGGCAGTTTATTGATGGAGGTAAAACTTTCAATATAGCTGTCTTCCGGGATGATGCGGAACAGCCCTGAGCGTTCAAGGTCGGCAATGGCAACCTCGCGGATCCGTTCGCCATAAGATAAGGCGCCGTCGCTGCCGGACATTTGTGGAAAGGCAATCGGCATCGGTTCGCGCATGGCTCCGTTAACGTCAATTTTTAACTCGGCGCGGGCCGGGGAAATCAGAAATCCGAGCGCCAAGGCAGCGTAATATAAGATTTTCATTTTAACACCTTGGAATTTTAAAATTTTACTTATGGTATAACATATGTTAACATTGTTAAAATTTCATTAGCAGATAAAAAAATACCAAGGATTTTATATGGAAATAAAGGATTTTAAAGCGGCTCTGCCAGTCAGAAAGGCGCTGATCGGTTTTGATTACGGCAGCAAACGGCTGGGAGTGGCGGTTTCGGATCTGTCGCTGACTATCGCCTCATCTTATACTATTGTCCATAGAAAAGACTGGAAAACGGATCTGGCAGCAATCCGCAGGATCGTTGATGAAAAAGAAATCGGCGGTATGGTGTTCGGGCTGCCGTTGCAGATGAACGGCGAAGAAGGGGCGATTGCGGCCGAAGTCCGCGCTTTTGCCGCCAGGTTGGAAAAAGAGTTTGGGCTGTTGGCGGCTTTTTGGGATGAAAGGCTGTCGTCCTCGGCGGTTGAAAGTTTTTTGATTAAAGAAGCGGATATGTCGCGTGCCAGGCGTAAAAAGGTGCTTGATGCATCGGCGGCGGCGTATATTCTGCAAGGTTTTCTCGATGCGCTGAAACGGGCGTGAAAATATTTTGTTTTTGTCAAAACTGCTTAATGTTAAAAATCTTGCAGAATGATAACTGGTGTGCTGTAAACTTTTTTGTTGGGAATGTTTTGCAAAAACAGGGAAAGGAAAATCCGCCGGGGGCGGATTTTCTTTTAGAAAAAATATTTTTCAGCTTATTTTTTCAAAACGGCAACACCCGGCAGGATTTTTCCTTCCATCCATTCGAGGAAAGCACCGCCGGCTGTCGAGATGTAGGTGAATTTACCAGCAACACCGGCGTTTTCCAAAGCAGAAACAGTATCACCGCCGCCGGCTACGCTCATCAATTTGCCGGCAGAGGTTAGTTCGGCCGCGTGGGCGGCAACTTTGTTGGTGGCGTTGTCAAACGGTTTCATTTCAAACACACCGAGAGGGCCGTTCCAAACGAGCGTTTTGCACTCGTCAAGTTTGGAGCTGATTGCGGCAATTGTTTTTTCGCCGACGTCAAGCAGGCTCCAGCCTTCGGCCGGAATGTGTTCAAGATCAACCGTCTTATGTTCGGCATGAGGTTTGAATTCTTTGGCAACAACCACGTCGACTGGCAGAACGATTTCGCAGTTGTTGTTTTTGGCTGTGGCCATAATTTCCCGTGCGGTGTCAAGCATATCCATCTGTACCAGCGAGTTGGCCTCGTTGACGGTGTCAATGCCCTTGGCTTTCATGAATGTATGCGCCATGCCGCCGGAAATGACTAGCTTGTCCACTTTTTTGACCAGGTTGTTCAAAAGGTCGAGCTTGGTTGAAACCTTGGATCCGCCGACGATTGCAATCAGAGGACGAACAGGATTGGAAAGGGCGTTTTCCAGGGCTTTGACTTCTTCTTCCATCAGGCGACCCATGGCAGCCGGTTTTTCTTTAGCGGCGGCAACCATTGAGGCATGGGCGCGGTGGGCGGTGGAGAAAGCATCGGAAACGTAGATGTCGGTCGGAGCAACCAACTGTTTGGCAAAGGCCTCGTCGCCTTTTTTCTCTTCGTTGTAGAAACGCAGGTTTTCCAAAAGCAGAATTTCGTCTTTGCTCATATTTTTGATGGCAGTGCTTACTTTTTCGCCAATGCAGTCATCAACAAAAACAACTTTTTTGCCAAGAGCTTTTTCGAGGTTGCCGACAATGTGTGAAAGCGAGTTTTTCATATCGCCTTTGCCTTCCGGCCGGCCGAAGTGGCTGATAACGATGACTTTGGCGCCTTTTTGCATCAGTTCTTTGATGGTCGGAACTGTACGGTCAATGCGGGCGGTGTTGGTTACATGGAAGTTTTCGTCCATCGGAACGTTTAAGTCTGCACGTAGCATAACGATTTTGCCGTTAAGGTTGCCCAAATCATCCATAGTTTTATATTCGGTCATTATTTTTTCCTTCGAATAAAATTGCAGATAAAAAGAATCCCCGCGCTTTTTGCCCGCAGACGAAATTCTGCCCGGGCGGGCACGGGGAATCGGAAAACAGATTAGCCGTTAACCCTGGCCATGTGGGCAACGAGGTCAAGGACTTTGTTGGAGTAGCCCCATTCGTTGTCGTACCAGCTGACGACTTTGACGAAAGTTGGGGTCAGCTGAATGCCGGCTTTGGCGTCAAAAATAGAGGTGCGGGCATCGCCCAGGAAGTCGGACGAAACAACGGCATCTTCAGTGTAGCCCAAAATGCCTTTCAGCTCGCCTTCGGAGGCTTTTTTCATGGCTTTGCAGATTTCTTCGTAAGTTGCCGGCTTTTTCAGGTTGGCGGTGAGGTCAACAACCGAAACGTCCAAAGTCGGAACGCGGAAAGACATACCGGTCAATTTGCCGTTCAAAGACGGAATAACTTTGCCGACGGCTTTGGCAGCACCGGTTGAGGACGGGATAATGTTGCCGCTGGCGGCACGTCCGCCGCGCCAGTCTTTCACAGACGGACCGTCAACCGTTTTCTGGGTGGCGGTGGTGGAGTGAACGGTGGTCATTAGACCGTCTTCAATGCCAAAAGCATCGTTTAGTACTTTGGCAATCGGAGCCAGGCAGTTGGTGGTGCAGGAAGCATTTGATACAAACTGAGTACCCTTAACATAAGAATCGGTGTTGACGCCGCAGACAAACATCGGTGTGTCGTCTTTGGAAGGGGCGGACATAACGACGTATTTTGCGCCGGCGTCAATGTGGCCCTGGGCTTTTTCTTTAGTCAAGAAAAGACCAGTTGATTCAACGACATATTCGGCGCCGACTTCGTTCCATTTGAGGTCTGCCGGGTTCTTTTCTGCCGTAACGCGGATGGCTTTGCCGTTGACAACCAGTTTGCCGTCTTTGACTTCAATGGAGCCGTCAAACTGGCCGTGCATGGTGTCGTAGCGAAGCATATAAGCCATATATTCAACATCAATCAGGTCGTTGATGCCGACGATTTCAATATCGTTTCTTTTCTGGGCAGCACGGAATACCAAGCGGCCGATGCGACCGAATCCGTTAATACCGACGCGAATTGTCATATTATTTTCCTTCCTTCTTAAATGAACAATGTGCGGAACGCCCCGCACAGGCATAATTTTTTCGTGCCTAATGTATCACCGATTGAGTTTTTTTCAAGCAATTTTTGTTTTTGCCCCGTGGTTCGGGAAAACAAAAAACCGCCGTTGCCAGCGGAATTTTTATTGTTTACCATTTGCCCCAGTGGATTTTTTCCGGATGATAACGTTCTTCCGGCTGTTTCGGGGTTTCCGCCGGGTATCCCATCGGCACGATGGCAAAGGGGCGGATGTTGTCGGGGAGATTGAGCCGCTCTTTTAAGGCGTCAACCACTTTCTGCATTGGGGCGGCGCCGCAGTAGCAGGTGCCGATGCCTTTGGCCCAGGCGGCAAGCATCAGGTTTTCGGTGGCAATGGCACAGTCGACATCGATAAAGCTCCATTTTTCGTCTTCTTTATTGCGGTTGAAAGATTTTTCGATATCGCCGCAGACGATGATGACGCAGGCGGCGTCTTTGGCAAAAGATGTCCAACGCTGAATGTGGCGCAGTTCGGCCAAAAATTCCCGATCGTCGATAACCAGAAATTCCCACGGCTGACGGTTGTGTGCAGTGGGGGAAAACTGTGCTGCTTTGATAATTTCCTCAATCGTTTTCCGGGCAATTGATTTGTTTTCGTATTTGCGTACTGAGCGGCGGGTTAGAAGGCCTTCCATTAGTTCCATGTTTTGTTCTCCTGAAACGGGTTATTGTTTTTGCGGTTTTGTCATCCGCGGCAGAAACGTGTTTTTGATAATAAAAGCAAATGAGCGGTTGACCATTTTGTCGGTGTTTTTGACGGCGCTAATCAGGTTTTCTGTATTGTTTTCTTTTCCAAGCCGTTCCTCAAGCTTGAGATAAAGTGCCGACAGATCGGAAAGAGAATCGATCAGTTCAGCCAGACCGGCAGGAATTTTCAAATCTTCGCGTCCTCCCCAAAAGCCTTCAATGTATCCTTCTTCCAGCTCTTCGGCCCGGCGGTGGCAGAGATCCTGCCAGTATTTGCGGGAAACTTCCGGCGTATAAGGTGGCAGGGTGAGGGCGTTTTGCCTGACCTGTTCAAAAATTTCGTTCCAAAGCCCCATAAAAAATTTGAAAAAAAGTTCCGCTTCTTCTTTGGTTTGCAGTCGGGGTTCGCGGTTTTGTGGCCACAGCGAAGAGATGACGTCGGTTGGCCGCAATTCCATATTTGGGCTGCAAATGGCGCCGGCAAAACGCATTCTGACTACCTCGAGCGGCATAGTGCATTGGTAGTGGTCAAGCAGCTTTTGCATCTTGTTGTCGCCGATATATTTATTTTGGCTTTGCATTTTTAACTTCTT
>CAYXBH010000027.1:9619-12278 GCA_964463185.1 uncultured Azospirillum sp.
GATGCCGAATGTGTTAAGCACAAGACCGGTGATTATGCTGAGCCGGAAGAGCAGGAGCTTTTTACCTGCCGTTTGCTGACGCCGTCGATTTGGAAATTCAGATGTGTTAAAAAAGAAGAAACGGAAAGAACCGAATGATGAGTTATGTATTAGATGAAATTATCAATCAAAAACTGAAAAACGCATTTAAGGGACAGGGGCTTGATGTAAAATATGCCGTGGCCAGGCCCTCTGACCGGCCGGATCTGAGCGATTTTCAATGCAATGGCGCACTGGCGCTGGCTAAAATTGAAAAGAAAAATCCCCGCGAAATCGGTGAAAATATTGCCGCCTGTCTGCGCAAGGATAATGATTTGGCCAAAGTGTCCGTTGACGGTCCCGGTTTTTTAAATATTTCCCTTAAAGACGAATTTCTGGCGCATGTGATGGACAAGATGGTTGCTGACGAGCGTTTTGGTTGTGCCAAAACCGAACATCCGAAAACCGTTATTCTGGACTACGGTGGGCCGAACGTGGCCAAGGAAATGCACGTTGGGCATCTGCGTTCGGGCGTGATTGGCGAATCGATGAGAAGAATTGAGGAGTTTGTTGGTAACAAGCCGATTTCCGATGTCCATTTTGGCGATTGGGGTACTCCTATCGGCATGATTTTGGCGGAAGTGATCGCGGTGGATGGCAACCTTGATAAAATGGAATCTTATGACATTGCCGAAATTACGCACTTTTATAAACAGGCCAATGCTCGCTGCAAAGAAGATCCGGCAGCCAAAGAAACCGCGCGGGTGATTACAGCTAAGTTTCAGGATGGTGATCCGGTTTATCGCAAAGCCTGGCAGCATATCCGCAAGGTATCGGTTGAGGCGGTTAAGGAAAACTACCGTGAACTCGGTGTGCATTTTGATCTTTGGCTGGGGGAAAGTGATGCACACGAAACCTGTTTTGAAATTAAGAGAATTGCTGAAGGAAAAGGTCTGCTTGAATATGACGACGGCGCCTACATCATTCGTCTGGATGAGGGCAGTAAGCCTAAACCGCCGGTTATTATCGAAAAATCGGATGGTGGTTTTACCTATCAGGCGACTGATCTTGCTACCATCAAAATGCGGGTGGACGATCTCCATGCCGATGAGATTATCTATTTTGTTGACAAGCGGCAGTCGCTCCATTTTGAACAAGTGTTTGAAGCGGCTGAAAAGCTGGGTATTGCTCCCGGTGTTAAGTTGCAGCATATCGGTTTTGGCACCGTCAACGGCACTGACGGCAAGCCTTTTAAAACCCGTGACGGTGGGGTGATGAATCTTGCCGATATGATCAAAATGTCGAAAGACAAAGTTGCCGAATCGATGCCGCCGGTCGATGAATCGAAAGGCATCAGTCAGGCATACATCGATTGTCTGGTTGAGCAGGTTGCCGTCGGTGCAATCAAATTCCAGGACTTAAAAAACAACATTGCTTCTGGCTATATTTTTGAACTTGACGACTTTGCCAATTTTGACGGTAAAACCGGTCCCTATATTCAGTATGCGGTCGCGCGTATCAATTCCATTATGCGCAAAAATCAGAACCTGGTACCGGGAGCCGTTATCATCACCAATCCCGAAGAACGCTCTCTGGCTTTAAAACTGTCGCAAATGAACAATGTTGTTTTTCGTGCCGAATCCGAACGCGAACCCAGCATAATTTCCGACTATGTCTATACGCTGGCTCAGTTGTTCAGCAGTTTCTACAATACCTCTCCGATTATGGGTGCTGCCACGCCGGAAATTGCCTCCTCGCGTCTGGCTCTTGCCAAACTTACCCGCGATATCCTTGTCAAGCTGCTGGAGGTGTTGGGGATTGAGGCACCTGAGGTTATGCTCAAAGCTTAAAGCTTGTTCTATGGTCGGCTAATACAGATTTTATGGATATTTTTCCCGCTTATCACTGTCGCCGAGCCTGTTTCCGGTCTTTAAAAAGCTGTTTCTTGCCGAAAAAAAAGATTTTCATCGGGATAATATTATTATAATATGGAGCCAGTTAAAAATCAGGGAGTATTTGCCGGAGATGAGCAACACGCCAATTATAGAAATGGAAAATGTCAGCATTCGTTACGGGTGCGGTCCGGAGGTTTTGCGAAACATTAATCTGTCGTTGCAACGAGGCTCTTTTCATTATCTGACTGGCAGGAGTGGTGCCGGCAAGACATCTCTTTTGAGTATGATGTATCTGGCGCAGAAACCAAGCAGGGGAAGTGTCAGTGTGTTTGGCAACAATGTCAATTTTGCCAACCGCAACGCGTTGGCAATGTTCCGTCGCCGAATCGGCGTTGTTTTTCAGGATTTCCGGTTGCTCGAATATTCTTCCGCTTTTGACAACGTGGCCTTGCCACTCAGGGTGTGCGGCATGGATGAGCGGGAAATACGCAAGCGGGTTACCGAACTGTTAAAATGGGTGGAAATCGACCGTAGTACATCGGCTATTACCTCGACTTTGTCCGGTGGTGAAAAACAGCGGGTGGCGATTGCGCGAGCGGTTATCAACCGTCCTGATATACTGTTGGCTGACGAACCGACAGGCAATGTGGACAACGATATTGCCCCCAAGCTGATGAAATTGTTTATCGAGCTGAACAAACTGGGAACAACGGTGGTGATTGCCACCCATAACGAAAATCTGATCA
>CAYXBH010000028.1:0-12267 GCA_964463185.1 uncultured Azospirillum sp.
GGGTGAAATATTTTTATAGTCTATAAATACTATGTTTTATGGAACAGAGTGTTTTTATAACGTGCTTTTCTTTTGCAGAGTATCCCTGAAAAAATCCAATGTTGCCGATTTTGATCTAGTCTTCACGTCCCCTGTTATTTATTATGACCTGTATTGGTTTTATCTGCTGGGAAAATTTGTGCATATCAATTTTCAGGGCGTCCTGTGCCATTTTACTGGTGTTTACAAAATATTGATCTATAATTTTCTGCTGATGGCGGTTAATCAACTGCTCGTGTTTCCGAATTTTTTTCTTAATTTCTTCGTAAAAGCGCGCATTGTTGGTCAAACCAAACATTTCTTTAACCATTTCCATCGTCAGGTAATCATATTGCGCCATTTTATTGGCATGGGCGCGGGCGGCCGGCCCCAAGACTCTGGCATTGGTAATATTGGTTGTCGAAGATACATTGTTGAGCATTTGCAATTTCAGCATCATTGGTTTTGAGGTCAGCGTTCCGTGTCCTTTGGCAATCATTTCACTTAAAGCCGATGCAATAACAACTGGGCGTACTTTGGTCAAATCGACATTTTCACCATTTACCTGTTTGATCTTCTGGTTCAGGCTGTTTAAATTGCCGACTCTGCCGATGCCGTAAAAAATCAGGGCATATTGTTTCTGAAAATCAATGCTGCTTTCAACATCGCTGCGGCAAACCTGTTGATACATCCGGTTAAAAGCCGTCCGGTTATCCAGATTCTTTATGTTCTTTTTTAATTCCTGAAATTCTTTGCTGGCGAATATTTGTTTCAACTCTTCCGACGAGGCTATGGTGTTGTCGTTATGATAAATCTGACGACGGATTTTTTCGGCCACTTCCTTATGGTCGCCGTTTATCATCTGTTCTGCCAGGCGGACAATTTTTTCGTCGTTGCTGCAATACATCAGTACGATTGACTGTTTGGTCGCATTGAAATCGGTTGATATAATCCCGTTATAGGTTGCTTTGCCGTCGTTGCCGATAACGCCCGGATCGCGATGAAAGGCGATATAGCCGTCCTCGCTTATTTCGTTTTTGGGCAGAGCCTTACATTCTCTGGCACAGGCCACATCCGTCAGCGACAAATCCTGAACATAACGGGCATCGACACATTTGACAACAATGCTGTCGTGTTCAATCCAGGCCTTATGATCCACGATATAGGTATAATTGCCTAAAGCCACCTGCTCTATCGGCAACTCCGGAATTTCGGAAAATTTTTGCAACTTGGTTATTTTCTGCTCGGTAATCCGGGAAGACGGCACAGCCTCCGTTGTTCGCTCCATGGGAACGATTTCCGTATCCCGCACCTGTATCTCTGCGGCTTTGCTGTTCATGCTCTTGCCAGACAAAAGAGCCCCCAGAGCCATTGTTTTTACTGAACGGTTTAGCAGCTTGCTTTGTAAGATTCTCTTCAAAATATTCTGCCGATGGCTGCTTTCTTTTTCTTTCATTTTACCCTCTTTTCAATCACCTGATCTTTATATAAAACATTATATATATTTTTGTCTATTATTGCAAGTTCTTATGACAAAAAATTGAGAATACCGCTCAGCACCAGTATCGTTATATTAAAAAGCCCCGGGAACCGGAGCTTTGGAATTTTATATGCAGGCTAAAACGGAATATCGTCATCCAGATCAGCCGAAGCGCTTCCGGCCGCCGACGAGGAATCCCAGCCGGGAGCCGCCGGGGACGAAGAATAGATATCACCGCCCATGCTACCATCACTGCGACCGTCAAGCATAACCAGGTTAGAACTGAAGTTCTGTAGTACAACTTCCGTTGTATTGCGCTCCTGACCGTTGGCATCTTCCCATTTGCGGGTTTGCAACTGTCCTTCAAGATATACTTTGGAACCTTTACGTAGATACCTCTCGGCAACATCGGCCAACTGGGAATTAAACACAACGACACGATGCCATTCCGTCCGCTCTTTTCTTTCGCCGGAAAGCTTGTCTTTCCATGTGTCCGAGGTGGCAACGCTCAAAGTTACAACTTTGCTGCCATTTTGCGTTGTATTAACCCGGGGATCAGCACCGAGGTTGCCGACTAAAATGACCTTATTGATACTTCCAACCATTATTTTGACCTTTACAAAAAATTGATAACTTCAATCACTATAAGAGAAAACATTTTCGGAGCCAAGCAAAATCACCAGACTTGTGTATATTCTCCCTTTTCGTAGCGGTATATGGCATATTTCAAAGAACGATCGGGGATACCTCCGGTATAAATCACCTTTCCCCAGCCGACGGATAACAATCGGTTATCCATGTTTTTGACAATGTCGTCATAGGCAAAACTGTCTGTATGAATGACCAACTGCCGCCACAATTTGACAGACAAATACCCATAGGCCATCAACCCTTCCGGCTCAATACCCCACAAACGAAGTTTGACCAGGTCTTCCGCAAATTCCGGATTGCCGGTTAACGACGGCAGTGCCAAAACATAGATGCCTTCCGCCGCATCGGACAATTTGCGGGAAAAACTGCGGCCGCTGAAATATCTGTTTATAAAAACGACAAATTCGGGATCGTCTTTCTTTAACCGGCGGACGGTTTCTCTGGTCAGTTCCTCGTTGCTCAACATAAAAACCGCACGGGCGCCGCTATTTTTAACGGCATGAAAGACTTTTACCGGATCATGATCGTAAAGCTCCGGACTGAAAGCCGTCAGTTTTTCTCCCATACCGGCTTTGGTAAACAAATGCTGAATTTCGCGGGCGATTTCCGTCATGCCCAGATTGCTGCCGTCATAGACAACTGCCAGCTTGCGATCGGCAAAAATTTCCGCATAATAACGGAAAAAATCAACCGCCTGCTGTTCGATATAACCGACCATTTCCATTGGACCACCGTACCGGGTTTGGTACAATGCCCGACTGCTACCGGTCGGGTGGATCTGAAAAATTTTGGCCGACGAAAAAATATCGGCAATTTTTTCCGCCTGATTACCGCATTGGGGCCCTATTACCAGATACATCTTATCTTCTTCTGAACGGTTGACAGCTATCATCTGCGCCGTAGTCAGTGACAAGGTATCGTCGCAGGGATCGTCAATTTGCACCAGATTGACCTTTTCTCCTTTCAACCCGCCGTTTTCATTGATCTCGTCCACGGCCACTTTGGCACCGTTGATAAGCTCTTCGCTGAAATACTTAAAACTTCCGCTGGTTGGAGCAATAATCGCAATATTCATATCCGCCCATGCATTAAAGGAACAGAGCCAGATCAAAGCCGCTATGAAAAAACGTTCCCCCACCACTATTTCCGTCTTCAAAAAGTTTTTAAATTAACTATTTTTCAGTATATATGCAATTTTTAATCTCTGCAAGTCTGAAATTTTTATTGACATAAAATTACAGCAATACCACAATTTTGTCTGTTTAATCATTATTGTAGAATGTTTGTAATCATTAACCGACTGGTCAGCGCTGTAGAAGCTTCCACTACGTGGTCGCAAAACGATGTCGAGCAAAAACCTCTCTATCATGTCCGTCTGTTTTCGGCTGTTATCGAAATTGACGATGGAAGTTTTTTTAGAACTATCGAATGGATGGTTCCACGGGAATATGATGACAATTTCGTGATGACGGTTCCGCTTTGTTTCGGTGTCTGGCACCGCAACTGCAAAATCCTATAGGATACAGAAATTTTACCCGGTTCCGAACCTTTCAACGCCAACGAAGAGGGAATGATCATTACAAATGGCGGATATGCGCCGCTGATACCAGGTCAGTCTTCCCTAAACGTTGTTTTCCGGGACAGAAAAATCGAATTTTTAGTCTTTCAAAAAAGCTTGTACCGTCACAACGGCCGTACAAGCTTTTTTGTTGTCTTTTTGTTCTTTTGCGTTTATATTTTCCGGCGGAGAAAAAAGATGGCGGAAAACAGTTTTATCGAAATCAAAGGCGCTCGCGAACATAACCTAAAAAACGTTGACATCAGCATTCCTAAAAACAAGCTAACGGTTGTTACCGGTCTGTCAGGCTCAGGCAAATCATCGCTGGCCTTTGATACCATTTATGCCGAAGGGCAGCGTCGTTACGTGGAAAGCTTGTCCTCTTATGCCCGCCAGTTTCTCGACCTGATGAAAAAACCTGATGTCGACTCGATAGAGGGTTTGTCGCCGGCAATTTCCATCGAGCAAAAAACAACTTCTCACAATCCACGTTCGACTGTCGGTACGGTTACCGAAATATATGATTATATGCGACTGCTGTGGGCGCGGACAGGAACGCCCTATTCGCCGGCAACCGGGTTGCCGATCGAATCACAAACCGTGTCACAAATGGTTGACCGCATTGCCGATTTGCCGGCGGGAAGCAAAATTTTGCTTTTGGCGCCGGTCGCCCGCGGCAAAAAGGGCGAATTCAAAAAAGAATTTGAAAATCTGCAGCACCAGGGCTACCAACGTCTCAAAATCGACGGCATCGTTTACGGCATTGAAGACTTGCCGGAATTAAATAAAAATCAGAAACACGATATTGAAGTGGTGGTCGATCGGCTGGTTATCAAACCGGGACTGGAAAGCCGGCTGGCGCAATCGGTCGAAACAGCACTGAAATTAAGCGACGGTCTGCTTTTTGCCGAAGACACTGCTTCCGGCAGCAGGATTACTTTCTCTTCAAAATTTGCCTGCCCAGTCAGCGGTTTTACAATTGAAGAAATCGAACCGCGGCTATTTTCGTTTAACAATCCATACGGAGCCTGCCCACACTGTGACGGTATTGGCGCGCGCCTTTATATGGATCCCTGCCTGATCGTGCCCAACGAAAATCTGTCAATGGCACAAGGGGCTATCCTCCCTTGGTACAGCCGCAAGCACAGCTTTTATAATGACACGCTAGAATCGCTCTGCCAATATCTCGGCATCTCGATGAAAACACCGTGGAAAGATTTGCCGGAAAATGCCAAAAACGTTATTCTTTACGGTTCCGGCAGTGAGCCCGTGCCGATGTATTATTCGCGTTTTGCCACCCATAAACCGTTTGAGGGAGTTGTCAACAATCTGGAACGCCGCTTTATGGAAACTGATTCACAGGCAACCCGTGACGAATTTGCCCAATACCAGTCGGCCACTACCTGCGAATATTGTCACGGTAAACGTCTAAAACCGGAAGCTCTGGCCATTAAAATCGGCGACCTTGACATTATGGACGTTTCTGCAATGTCGATTAAACAGGCACTACAGTGGTTTACCGCCGCAGAAGGAAAACTCAGTCCACAAAAACAGGAAATCGCCCATAAAATCTTAAAAGAAATCATCGACCGACTGCACTTTCTCAATAATGTCGGGCTGGAATATTTGTCGCTTTCCCGCCAGTCGGGTACACTTTCCGGCGGCGAAGCCCAACGCATACGTTTGGCTTCGCAGATCGGTTCTGGTCTGACTGGCGTGATGTACGTTCTTGACGAGCCATCCATCGGTCTCCACCAGCGTGACAACGACCGTCTGCTTGAAACACTCTCCCGATTACGGAATCTCGGCAATACAGTAATTGTCGTCGAACATGACGAAGACGCCATCAGGGCAGCTGATTATCTGATAGACATGGGTCCCGGCGCCGGTGAGCTGGGCGGGCATGTCGTTGCCAAAGGAACCGTTGAGGAAGTGCTGAAAAATAAAAACAGCCTGACCGCGCAATATCTGAACGGGCAAAGGGAAATCGCCATCCCCCGCAAAAGACGCAGGGGAAACGGTAATTTCTTAAACATCAGCGGCGTAAAAACCAACAACCTGAAAAATGTTAAATTGAAGATCCCGCTCGGAACTTTTACCTGCGTTACCGGCGTTTCGGGCGGTGGAAAATCGTCGCTTATCCTGGAAACCCTGTTTAAGGCCGTCAACAAGGAATTAAATGGAAACAGGGAGCCAGCCGGCATTTATGACAAACTTGAAGGCCTGGAGAATATCGACAAAGTAATTGATATTGACCAGTCGCCAATCGGGCGTACGCCGCGCTCAAATCCGGCAACCTATACCGGCCTGTTTACCTATATCCGCGACTGGTTCGCCGGGCTGCCGGAAGCCAAAGCACGCGGCTACAACGCCGGACGCTTTTCGTTTAACGTGGCTGGCGGACGCTGTGAAGCCTGCAAAGGCGATGGGGTTACCAAAATTGAAATGCACTTTCTACCAGATGTTTATGTTGCCTGCGATGTCTGCAAGGGAAAACGTTTTAACCGCGAAACGCTGGAAGTGAAGTACAAAGGAAAATCCATCGCCGATGTTTTGGACATGACGGTTGACGAGGCGTACGACTTTTTTGAGGTGATCCCCTCAATTAAAAACCGGCTGGATTTGCTGCGAAAAGTCGGTCTCGGCTACATCCATCTCGGCCAACCGGCAACAACGCTTTCCGGTGGCGAAGCTCAACGCATCAAACTGTCAAAAGAGCTTTCCAAGCGGGCAACCGGCAAAACTCTTTATATTCTTGACGAACCAACAACCGGGCTACATTTCGAGGACATCAACCGTCTTTTAAAGGTGTTGCAGACGTTTGCCGATCAGGGAAACACTGTAGTCGTGATCGAGCACAACCTTGACGTTATCAAAGTAGCTGATTATATCGTCGACCTCGGACCGGAAGGTGGTGACGGCGGCGGCAAAATCATTGCCGAAGGAACACCGGAAAAAGTGGCAAAATCGAAAATAAGCTACACCGCAAAATATCTGCGGGAAAAATTGAAGTAGAGGCAGCTGTTGAAGTAAAATTTATCGAGATCGTTCATACACTGCTCTACTGTGTTGTCTTTCAGACGTGCAATCAGGGAAAAAATAGAGTCCCAGCAATACAGTTTTGCATGACAAAAAACACTCGTTGACATCTAAAGAATGGACAGAAGTAGCTTCAAATATAGACAATATTGAAAGCGCAGCACTTTCCTCCAAAAAAAGATTTAATGGGCAATCTGTTTTGATGTCAGCCTCATCAAATCAGAAACCGCTTTTTTCGGGTTTGTTTTTGCCGTTTCAAAACAGGCCTTTCTGTACTCGTTTAATTGCTTTATAAAATATGATTTCAGCATATAAAACATCCGTTTCTTGCCACCTTCGGCATAAAAACGCGGCATTTGATCAATCGTTATGGGCTGTACATCCATCAACTGAAACATTGCATATTCGATAATTTCCGGTGTTTTCCGTCCCTCCTTCAAGTCATTGGCAACTTCTTTCCAGCGTTCTCCAAACTCAACTCGCAAATATTCTTCAAGTTCCTTGCTGTTATTCCTTGCATCTTTTCGCGCTTTATTGACGGCGGCGTTAACTATCGTCAGTTTTCCGATACCGTCTATTTTTTGAAATCCGCTGTATTTAAACACCTTGTCCAAATATTTGGAAAGCTTTGAGGTATCCACATAACCGCCGTCAGTGATAATCTCTTTTAACCCCAGATCATCAAGAGTTATTTCCGATTTTCCCTGCCACGCTTTCACACTTTCAAATATGGTATTCCAAAAACCGGCCTTATACGCAGCAGATCCCAAATCACCAAACTGTGTAATGGCACTTCCAAAATTCCCTAATGTCCACATATAACCGCCATCACGCAATACCCTGAAAGCTTCATTACCCAGCCCCTTATTGCTGAAACGGGCAACCAACATTTCTTTTAACCTGCTTTCCTGTGTGTGCGTGATAACGCCGTCTTTGGCCAAACCGTAAAGAAGACGACCGACCGACTCTTCAATGGTGTTATCTCCCTTTTCTTTCAAATCGTTTTCTAAAACTTTTAACTCGTCATTCATTCTCCTCAGTGCAATTTCTTTTACCTGCGCAGCACGCCGATTGCGTAAAAACTCAACTTCCTGTTCCAGACGGGCCTTTCTGTCCTCCAATTCCTGCCGGACCAGATCATCAGATGTATTGCGAATTTGCGCATCAACAGCACCTATTTTATAATTTCTCGTCTTAATTTCTTTCCATTTCGCCTCTTTTGCGCCCATTTTTTCATATTCTGCAATCGTTGTTCTGCGGTTGGCTATTCTGCGTCGCAAAGTCTGAACTTCCTCTGTTTCCTTACCAAAATATTTTTTATTTTCCACCAACTGCACTACACCGGAAACATAATCAATCAATGCATCTATGGAGTTTTTATAATACTTGTTCATCTCTGCATCAATAAAATCAATAACACGTTCTTTTACATTGCCGATATTAGACAATGAAATTGTGCCTCCAAAACCACGAAACAGGTTGTTAACAATCCGCGCTCTGTCTTCCTCGCTTCTTATCCTTCCGTCCTTATCCCTTTCTTCCAACGCCTGCATAATCCTGGAATATTCCGGCTTGCCGTAATATCTTTGCTGCAAATAGTCGAGCAAATCATCTGTTTTTCTTATCTTCCGGGGGAAATAATCTGGCAGATAATTAACATCTATACCAACATCAACCATCTGTTCCCGCAGCTCATCCAAAACTTTGCGCACTTCAACAAAATCGGACGTCATATTGTTTTCCTGTAAGATACTCTGTATTGTCTGCACGTCTCTGTTTTTTAACGCCAGATCAAGCATACTGAAAGCATCCGGCGTCAGCTTTTGCGCTTTTTCCACAAACCCCTGAATACGCTTCGAATAGGCGTTCTTCTTCTGTAATTTTGAAATCTCCAGTTTTCTGTTTTTCGCGTACAATTCCGTAGAAATGGATTTGACAATCTCTTCCAAAGGCACTACGGCATCCTGCAACACATCTCTTCCGTCCTGCAATATTTTCTGCAGATTTTTATTTTGCTTTTTGTTCTTTGCCTCTCTGTCCTGTTTCGCCGCCATATAAATTTCATTCATTCGCCGGCGCTGTTCGATTGCCTTTTCCCGGTTATAATTTACAACCTCGTCAACGGGGGCCTGCAGATAAAAATCCAAATCTTCTCCGCCCAGAATATCCCCATAAACAGCCATAATATCGTTATTGATATTAACCCTCAGTTCTTTGGCTGTTTTGTAAAGTTGACGCAGCCAGTTTAAGAACATATCAAAAACTCTTTTCAGATAATTACTGGGGGCTTTTCCGTTTCTCAAATATTGCTCAAAGCCACGGGCAAATATTTCTTCTTTGGCATAATTTCGGGCAAGCTCCGCGCTCTCAAAGCCTTTATGAACAACAATACCGTTCTTATCCAGCACACGAAAATCACCATCTTTTTCATCAATGGTAAACTGCCGGTCAAACTCGGAGTTTTCCCAGTCTTCCGTGGTCTTCAGAAGTTGGGCAGATCTTTCGGACTTGCCGGCAAAATATCTTAACTGTTCTTTGAAAAAATGCCCGCTTTCATGCATAAACGTCGATGCATTTGCGTTTTCAAACAGATAGATAATATTCCTCTGTGGAGAATACGCCCCAAACCGCTCTTCTCCTTGTCCCCGCAACGGCGTTACCTCAAGGTTAAGCCTGTCCTGACGATAAACATCATTGACATCACTGTCCGATTGTGTTATATTATTGTTATAAAGCTCTCCCACCCCCGGATTCGTAGCCGGATCGGTCTGGAGAGCTTTTTCATTTACCTGTGCATCCCAGAAGAAATTGCCCTTATTATCTTCCTTAACCGTTAAATGAACATTATAAAAATTATTATCAATACTTACCGGCAAATCAGCCTTCCAGTAAGCAACAATATTACGTTCTGTTTCCGGTGTATAGGTATTTTCACTGACAAAGGTAGCTCTTCCCAGCAATTCAGGAACATAAGGCACTATCAGCCTTTTGTTTTCGTTTGCAAAAAAGCTCTTGTATTTCCTGATTGATGACGCTCTGATTTCAATCTCACCATTCAAGGATTGATTAAAAATTTTCTTCCCTTTAAATGACTTTAATGTTTCCAGCATCTTGAGCTTGAAATCATCTTCCGAAAGTCCGCCCATCTCTTCCCGGGAATCAATGGTCAGTTCTGCTCCCTGTCCTCTTTGGAAAAACGTTGTTGATGCTGCATCATAAATATTGTTCAGAGCCCTGTTATATTCCTGTTCATTGTTTTTCTCGACCCTTTCAACTGTTAAAAAGTGCTCTTTTTCCAAAACATCAGCAACTTCGTCATATTCTTTGCCGTTCGGAATAATAACCCCGGAAAATTCGCTGAAATCAACCACTCTTCGCGGTTTAACTTCAAAATAATCCGTAGGGATATTTACAATATCTTCCCTTATATCTTCCACTGTCTCATCAATGTTTTCAGGGGCCTTAAGTCCCATGCTCCTTAATTTGTCAGAAGCTTTGGTATCCCTGTCAATAATTGTAACGGCAACATCGCTCAGTGTATCAAAATAGGACTGCTCGTTTGTGCTTGCTATCTGTTCAACCAAATTGGAAAATTTTTCATTCAATTCATGGACAGCTTTGGTTTGCTCTTCCCGGGACACCAGCTTATGCCTGTTCTTTCTTATTTCTTTCAGATCCTTGAATTTATATGCAAAGTAATTCAATATATTGCTGATATCAGGATAATTCCCCAGAAAACCACCGCTTTCTTTCTCCTGCTTTTTCAATACCTTCATAATATTGTTAAGAGTGAGCTTTTTCCTTACCATATCGGTGTTGGTAGAATTTTCCGTAAACAGATAAGGCTCGGCATGAGACGTCAGATTATTTTCATACCATTCTGCATACTCCTGCGAGTTCATTATTTCATATTGATTATAATCTTCCCCCAACCCTTTATCTATGGCATATAACTCAATAGCCAGACTATTACTTCGCGGAGATTGGAGCTCATCGTTTATATTGTACATAAACACTGAAAGATCATGTTCCCGGCCAACTTTGGAAAGCGTTTTTTTTATAAAATCTTTAGCTGCCGGCAACAGCTCGTATCTGATTTGAAAAGCAATGCTGGGCGTCCAGGCGTCCCTGTCATACACATCGGTTCCACGCGACGGCGTAGCCAGTTTTTCATTTGCAACAAAAACAATATCGCCAAATTGATTTATATTGCCCTGAGAAACTTTGCGCAAAGCCAGAGACGGCATGGCCAAACCGCCGAGTTTTAAGGCTCCTTTTACTCCAGCCAAATTCATATTATGCGTCGCATATAAATCTTTTGCACCTTCCCCCTGATAAAAAATATCATTATCAGTCTGGCTAAAGCTCCCGCGGTTATCAACCGATTTTATCTGATTAGGATCAAAGACAACATACTGATTGATTCTTTCATCTACATTAAGCGAATCAAACTGTGTATTCCTTATAATTATGCCGTCATACCCCTGAGCTTTCAGTCTGTCAATAATGCCTTTTATTACTTCTCTTTGTTTTTCCTTTGAAAGATTTGAAAAAGACACTTTGACCTTTTCTGTTTCATAGCCGCCATAAAGCGATTCTACTACTCTTTCATCCCACATTTGAGGATCCTGATACATAAGATCTTCAAACATTTGCTGGAATTTCGTGTATGGATCGAGGCTATCAACATTAGCATCATCCGATGAGATCGTTTCCGTGCCTGTCCCCTCAATAATAAGAGGATTCTCAATTTTAAGATAAACATCATATCTTACAGGACGACTTTCATCATTAAAAGCAATATCATCCCTGTCTGCAAACCAAAAGCCTATTGCCGATTCGTTGTTACTTAATCCTGCTCTGTTTTCATCAAATTGAGAAAATTCGTTATGAGAGAAATGGACCAAATCCAGCGGACGGCCTTTTTCATCCACCGCCTTACCATTACCAAACCATTCATAAAAGGCGCGCAATCCTTCTTCTGTCCGGGCAATCCGCCGCCCTGTACTGTTGCGTACGGCTCTTTTTTTACCGTCAATTTTGATACTGTCTTCCGAATAACTGTTGACAAAATCAATCATATCGTTTATAGTAATATTATCATCGCTGAGGACGGTCGAGGGTGTAGTCTTTTGAGATGTGACCTCGGAGATATTACCCTCAGCGGTTTTTTTTCTGCCCACTTTCATATCATAGGCAGACAAATCCTTACCTCCATTTTCTTCAATCTCGATATCTGTCAACTCTTTACGGTTATCAGCTATTTCTTTCACCGTTATTTTAACAATGAAATTTTCCCCATCAGAACGGATAACATTCGCATAGCGGTGAATTTTGTTATCACTGCCATGTTTGGCATCCGGTGTTGTTTTTACCAATATTGCCGTATCAAAAATGCTGCCAATGTTGGCTATTGCCTCTTTACCCAAAATACCACCAATATTCTGACTATCGGCTCTGTCGCTTGTTGTGTTAAACATTTTGCTGATTGCTTTGTTGGAAAGCGTCGCCGTTTCACCGG
>CAYXBH010000029.1:0-7820 GCA_964463185.1 uncultured Azospirillum sp.
CGCATAAAAGATCATAAAAACAAGATGTTGCATGCTTTTTAAAAATGGCGTTTTAATAAAAAACACCGGATGTAAAAATCCGGTGTTTTTTTGTAACAAGAAAACTACTGGCCAGGTCGATGGGTTTCTTTTTTTCTGATCGCATCGATAAAGTTTTCCTGTAGCCGGCGGATGCGGTATTCGCGGTAAAGTTCGCCGAAACGCCCGTTTTTCTGCAAATTTTTAAAATTTGGCATATCTGTTGCCCGGACAGAAGACAGGATTTTGTCTGCCTGCCACAGTATCTGGGCGTTTTGGCGGAAACTTTCTTCTTCTTTCTCGGAAATTTGAACAGCGTGGCCGCGCATGTCTGCGTGGCAAACGGCGATATAATCATTGATGTTGCAGTTGGAACGCGTTAGGTCTTCGTAAAAATCGACCAGTGTGCCGGGACGCATTTCAGGAATTTTGCATAATTTCATGTGCAGGCGGCAGATGGTGAGGGCAAAATTGCGGAAATGGTTGGGAACTTTCAGCCGGCGGCAGATGTTTTCTATAAGTGGCAGACCGTTTTGCTCATGATGATGGTGAGACGGTAGAATTTCCGCCGGGGTTTTGGTTTTGCCGATGTCGTGCAGCAAAATGCCGAAACGGACAAGAGCCGATGCCTCTCTGGCTTCGGTCAGTGCCAGCAGAGTATGGGCCCCGCTGTTTTTTTCCGGGTGATAGTCAGGGGGTTCGGGCGTATCCCATAAGCGGTTGACTTCCGGCAGAATGACTTTGAGGGCGCCGGTTTCGCGGGCTGTTGTCAAGAATTGTGGGAAAGAGGGGAAATGGAGAGCCTTTTCCAGTTCTTTCCATATTCGTTCGGGAGTGAGATGGGCAAGCATGCCACCAGCGGTCATCTGTCGTACCAGGGTTATTGTTTTCGGTGCCGGCGAGAAGTCGAGCTGAGCGGCAAAACGACACAGACGGAGGATACGCAGTGGATCTTCCTGAAAATGTTCGCTGTCGATATGGCGGAGGATGTGTTTTTTTATGTCTTCCCGACCGTTGAATGGATCAATGTATTCTTTGGTTTCGGGATCAAAGGCGATGGCGTTGCAGGTGAAATCGCGGCGGGCGAGGTCTTCTTTGAGTGTTACCTCCGGGGAAAAAACAAACTTGAAATCGCGGTGGCCGTTGCCGGTTTTTATTTCTTTGCGGGCAAGTGCATATTCTTCTTTTGTTTTCGGATGCAGGAAAACCGGAAAATCCTTACCAACCTGCTGAAAACCAAGTTGCAGCATTTGTTCCGGAGTGCTTCCGATTACCACATAGTCGAAATCCTGTGGTGTTTCTCCACGCAGTTTGTCGCGCACGGAGCCGCCGACCTGGTAAATTTTCATGAGCATTTTCCTATCAGTAGTTTTTGCAAAAACGAATCGGGAATTTGGTGCTTTAGGACATAGTTGCTCTTGCCGGCCACAACCAGCTGATAGTTGTCGGCATATTCGTCGAATGCTGTATTGATGATGTTGTTCGGTGTCGAGAGGGCGATGTCGTTTTTGAGTGAACGGTAAAAAGCAAAATGAACATTATAGCTGCTGCTGGTATTTTCCATTTGCCAGGTACGGCTGCCGTTTTCAACGGTAAAAAGAACTTTAATCGGTTGTTTTTGTTCCAGGCTGGATAAAAACTTTTGGATGTTTATTCTGTCCATGCCTTCTCCTGTTTTATGATGACAGGTTGTCATCGAGTCTGGCCGCCGCATCGCGTCCGGAAGCAAGCGCCTCGACAATAGTGGAGCCGCCGTGTTTGCAGTCGCCTGCGTAGATTATATAATCCGAATCCTGTGGTCGGGGAGCAGAGCTGCCGATGGCTTTGACGACCAGGCTGAAACCGGGGCGGGCGATGGTGGTATCGGGAATTTCCTCAAGTTTTCCGCGGTTGAAACGGTTTTTGCAGGTATAAAGAGTGATCAGGTTGCCGTCGGCACCGATTTTTTTGATTTTGGTCATGGTTGTCAGGTCAATGCCCGCTTCCAGCAGCGATTTTCTTTCTTCCGCAGTAACGCGCATATCCGATATTCGCCGGCGGATAAACATCTCTACGTTTTCGGCGCCGTTTTCAACCGCAGTTAATGCGCAGTCGGTTGCAACTGCGCCGCCACCAACAACGGCGACGTTGCCGGCGGTTTTATACTGTCCGGGTTGGCGGAGATAATCAAGATAGGAGACGGTGAGTTCTTCTCCTTCCACCCTCAGGTCGATGTTGTTGGGTTCGCCGGTGGCGACAATGACGCCGTTAAAACCGTTGTCAAGCATTGCCGTAGGATCCGAAACCCGCGTATTTAAGCGCAGTTCGATCATTTCCTGGTCGTCGACAAAGCTCCAGTCTTTGGTGATCACTTCAAACGGCAGGCGGCTGTCGGGGATGAGGTTTAAGGCGCCGCCGATTTTTTCAGAGCTTTCAAATAAAACAATTTTATATCCGAGTTTGGATAGTTCGGAAGTGGCGGCAATGCCGGCTGGGCCGGCGCCGATAACGGCGATTTTTTTGCCGTTTGCGGGTAGCTTGGCGTGGGTAGCCGACTCGGCCGTGCGGTATTTTTCGAGAATGGTGGCCTGTACCCGGGGGATGTTGATCGGGAAATCAATGGCGGCGCGGGTACATGCGCGCATGCAGAATTTGTCCGGGCAGATCAGGCCGCAGGTTTGTCCCATTGGGTTGTTGCGGGTGATGGCTTCCACTGCGCTGGCAAAATCGTTTTCTTTGGCTTTGGCAATAAATTCCTGCGGGTTGCAGTTGACCGGGCAGGCGCTCATACAGGGTTTGGTTTTGCAGCCGAGACAGCGGTTGAGTTCTGATAACAGCTGGGTGCGGCTCAGGTACAGGTTTTTATTGGTCATTGTTAACTTGTCCGAAATTAGTATTATATATAGTTAGTGCATCAGAGAGTGGTTGAGTCAAGTTTTTTCTCGTGGAGAACGGAAATGTTGAAAAAAACAGTAAAAATAACGGTGGCAGTGTTCTTTGCCATTCTTGTTTATACGGTTTGTCTGTATGTTGTGCAGGATCGTCTGATCTTTTTTCCCGATGAAGATTATGTTGGGCCGGCGTTAGCGGGTACGCCGGAATTTGAGGAATATCCGCTAGTGACGGCGGACGGGCGGATGATTATGGGCTGGTATGCCAAAGGGGATGCTGACAAACCGGCAATTTTGTTTTTCCATGGCAATGCGGGGCAAATCGCCGCATTTGCCCCGCACCTGAAAGCATATGTTGCTGCCGGGTATCCTGTTTTTATGGTGGAATACAGGGGATTTGCCACCAGCTGGGGCAAACTAACGGAAGACACCATGTATGCGGATGCCGTCAGCGCTTTTGATTTTGTAAAAGATCGGTTCGGGCACCGGCGAATCGTGGTGTTCGGCTATTCGATGGGAACAGCTCCGGCTGCGGCGTTATCGTTCATGCGTGCTCCTGAGGCTTTGGTTTTGGCTGCACCGTTTTATTCGCTGGAGCGGGAAGTTGGGGATAAACCGGTTCCGTTGGCCCGTATGGTGTTAAAAAACAAACTGCCGTCGTATAAGTTTGTGGGGAAATACGAAGGGCCACTCCTGATTGTGCATGGTAGCGCCGACAAACTTATCCTGCCGGCGCATGGGAAAGATCTGTTCGCTCTTTCCCCGTCTGATGAAAAAACATTTCATCTGGTTGAAGGTGTTGACCATGACGGGTTGTTTTTTGACGATGAAAACCATCTGATCATTTTAGAGTGGTTGGCCGATCGGGAAAAGAAGGTGGCGGTTGAAACAGAAGATTAAAAAAACCTCCCGGAAAGGGAGGTTTTTCATATCTGTCTTTGCTTTAGAAGACGTAACGGACACCACCGTATATTTCCTGGTTGTGAATTTTGCCACCGCCGACTTTGCCCATATCGTAGTAGCGATAGCCGAGATCGACGTTCAGGCGGTTGGTCATTTTGGCAGAGATACCGCCACCCAATACCCAGGTGAAGTTGTGTTTTTTGATGGAGGTGGAGCCATTGTTATAAGCGTATTTGGCTTCTATGTTGGTAACGCCGATACCTGCCTGAATGTAGGGTGTAAACCAGGTGTAGGGTGAGAAATCATAATACAGGTTGAACATATAAGAATCATAATCAAATGTGCTACTGCTGGTTGATACAGCCGGCTCTTCTCTGTTTGATAGTGACATAACTATTGTTTCGGAATCTTCGCTTTTGTCACGCCAGATATATTCAACTTCAGCGCGGAAATATTGGTAACGGTAACCGATGGCTCCACTTAGCATAAGCTGGTTGTCATCAATGTCCAGACGGTCGCCGGTGGTGTGTTTTGCTCCGATATCTGCATCGAAAACAACACCGCCACGGATACCGAGGTAAACGCCATCACATTCAGCCATGGCGTCGGATGCCGCGACCAAACCAAAAACTACTGCCGATGTGCCAGCCAACAATTTTTTTAACATTCTTAAGGTTCCTTTCGTTAATGCAAAAATGAGATTGTGATTGTAAGAGTACATTAGTTTTTGAATAGAATCAAGTCTTTTTTGTATATAAAATAAAAAATTTTGTCCAAAAAGAACGCGATGGTGTTGGTTCTTGCTTTTTTGGTGTTTTTGTGCTAGGGGTGGAAGATGATGAAAAACGATCTGCAAAACAAAGATGGACGCAGCGCTTCGGGTTTGAATACTCTGGCGTCTGAAGCCCTGCCGCTTCTTAAGCGGATACTTGGGCGGAAAGGAATGGTTTCTGCGGACATACTTATGTTTTGGGAGCAGATTGCGGGAGAGGAACTGGCCGCTTATACAACCCCCGAAAAAATTGTTTTTAAAAACGGTAGCCGGCAAAACGGTGTGTTTTACGTTTCTGTGCTCGGTGGCGCTTTTGCACTGGAACTGCAGCACAGGGAAAAATTTGTACTGGAAAAAATTAATGCCTATTTCGGCTATAATGCGGTGAATGGGCTAAGAATCCGGCAGGGCAGCTGTATGCCGGGGCAAAGAAGCTGTCGATTAAATCAACCGGAAGTTAAGAAAATACTTGTAAGCAAGGAAGAACAAAATTATATTGAAAAGCTGACCGGCGGGCTGGAGGCCGTCCCGTTGAAGGAGAGCCTTGTCCGCCTGGGGAAAAGTATTTTATCTCAAAACCGCAATGAACAGGAGCAATAATGACTTTTGAAAATGTTGTGAAGAAAATCAGCCGTATTTTGGCGATCGCTTTTATGTTTGTCATGGCTGACATGTTTTATCTGACTCAAAAAGGGTTTAACTGGATGGACGGTCAGTTGGTACTGATTAGGCCGGCAGAAGCGACAGTTCCCGCGGTGACAACTGCGGCCGGTGTCATCCAAAGCCGTTTTGAAATGGAGCCGGCTCATGTTCTTGGCAGTCCGGATGCGCCGGTTACAATTTATGAGTTTTCGTCGCTCGGATGTTCTCATTGCGCCACTTTTCATCTGGAAGTTTTGCCTCAACTGAAAAAAGATTATATTGATGGTGGCAAGGTTAAACTGGTGTTTGCAGATTTTCCGATTGATGCCAAATCCATGAAAGCTGCCATGCTGGCGCATTGTATGCCGGCTGATAAATATTTTGGTTTTTTGGATATTTTATTTAAAAAGCAACTAAACTGGGGGTTGTCTCTTAAGACGGAAAAACTGTTGGCCAGCTACGCCGAACTGGAGGGGGTAACTGCCGAACAGGCAAAGGCCTGCATGGAAGATGATAATACGGCCAGAAAAATTATGGAGTTTCGTCAGGACGCTATGGAAAAACTGCAGATTCAGGGAACGCCGTCGTTTTTGATCCGTGGCACAGGGAATGAAGAACTGTTGCCGGGGTTGCCGGAATATGAAAAACTGCAGGAAGTTTTGAACAAATATTTCGTCCGTTAATAAGTCGGTAATATTTTAGGGAATATGTTGTCTTATGAAAAAGCTTCCTGAGGATATCAGGGAATTGGAGGGAAAAATTTTCCGCCTGAAAGAACGGGAGGAAAGTTATCGGAAATCGGTCGGAAGTTCGGAATATTCAGGAGCTGTTGCAACTGGTTTGCGAATCGCCATTGAACTGCTTTCTGCTGTTTTGGTCGGCACGGCCATTGGTTTTGTCTTTGATCGTGCGGCAGGTACCCGTCCGGTTTTCCTGACGGTGTTTCTTTTGTTCGGCGGGGCTGCCGGCATATTGAATGTTTACCGTTTGTCCAAGACGGAAGAAAAACGGAAAAATAATAAGGAGTAGGTTAAATTGTCAAACCCGATGGAACAATTTGTCATTAAAACGATTGTCCCGATTAAGGTCGGAGAAGTGGATATTTCCTTTACCAATTCTTCTCTTTTTATGCTGTTGGCAGTGGCGGCTGCAACACTTTTGTTCATGTTTTGCCTCAGACGTCGGACGGTTGTTCCCGGACAGGCTCAGTCTTTGCTCGAATGTACCTATGGTTTTATTGCTAATCTGATAAAAGAAAATATAGGGCCGGAAGGGTTGAAGTATTTTAGTTTTATCTTTTCTGTGTTTCTGTTTATCGCTTTTGGCAATGTGTTGGGGCTGTTCCCTTATGCTTTTACGTTTACCTCGCATGTAATGGCAGTTGGCACGCTTTCCATTCTGGCGCTTTTATTTAATGTATGTGTCGGCATCAAAAAGCGGAAATGGGGCTATCTACGTACGTTTATGCCGAAGGGCATTCCGTTTGTGCTGGCTCCGCTGATTGTACCGATTGAAACAATTTCCATGCTGTCCAAGCCGTTTAGCCTGACGGTCCGTCTGGCGGCAAATATGACAGTGGGGCACATTATGCTTAAGATTATTGCGGGGTTTGTGGTTTGTGTGGGAGTTTTTGGGGGTGTTCCGCTGCTGTTTAGTTCGTGTATTGTTGTCTTTGAGCTGTTCATTGCCATTCTGCAGGCTTATATTTATACGGTACTGAGCTGTATTTACCTGGGGGATGCTCTGCGCAGCCACTGACGCGGATTATTTTGTAGGATATGTTTAATGTTGAAATCTGAAAGGAAAATTAAATGGAACCTTTAGCTTATATCGGCGCTTCTGTTTGCGCTTTGTCGATGATGGCTGCAGCCTGGGGCGTGGCTAATTTGTGGATGACGATTATTACCACCGTTGGCCGCAACCCACAGGTAAAGAAAGATGTTGATATTTACGGTTGGGTTGGATTTGCCGCAATTGAGGCGATCGCGCTCTATGCGCTGGTTATTGCCCTGATCATGCTGACCGGTGGTGGCGAATAAACAATAACAGTGTTTGCCGGATACGGGACGGTTTAAAGCCGTTCCCCATTCTGGCGGTGTTTGAAAAACTTTTGAGAAAGGGGCGTTTATGCCGCAGCTTGATTTTTCTCCGTTTCCTTCCCAGGTATTCTGGATGCTGGTCAGCTTTGTACTGATGTGGGTGATTATGGCGAAAATAGTGGTGCCCAGAATCATGGATATTCTTAACCAGCGGCAGCGGAAAATAGATGATTATCTGGCTGCGGCAAGTGAGTTTAAGCATTTAGCGGAAGAGGCTTTGGAAAAATATGAAAAAGCTGCGCGGAAAGCAAACGAAAAAGCTGCCGAAGGTTTGCGTAAGGCAAATGAAGACCTGCAAAAGAAAATTGCCGAGCAAGAGGCCAAAACTGCGGAAAAAACAGCGGCGCTGCTGGTGGAAAACGAGCGGAAAATAGAAGAAAACAGAAAAGAAACAATGGAAAAAATCGAACAGATATCAATAAATCTGGCGGTTCAGATTGCAGGCAAGCTCGGTTTGGAGCAGGTTGTTTCCGTTCAGGATCTGAAAGAGGCTGCCGGACAGGAGCTGCACCATGA
>CAYXBH010000029.1:7920-12001 GCA_964463185.1 uncultured Azospirillum sp.
GAAGCGCGTGAGCTGTTAGCGTCGTATGAGCAAAAGCTCGAAAAAATGGACGAGGAAACGGCGGCGATTCTCAGCCGGGCTAAAAAGGAAGTTTCGCTTTTGAAAAAAAATGCGGCGGCGGAATTGAAACGTCAAGCACGTCAGCAGGAAAGGAACGTGCAGGAAAGGATTAACGGTGAGTTGGCGCAGGCTGAAAGTGCCCTGACGGCGGTAGTAACCGGGCAGACAATGGAACTGCTCAAAAAAACTCTGGGTGAAAAATTAGATGACCAAACCCGTTCAAAACTGGTTGATGAATCGATCGAGAGAATAAGTCTGCTGAAATAAAACAGGGCGACCAGATGATAAGGTTAGTGTGTCGGATGTTTGACAGGGGAAAATCAGGCTTTATATATACTAAAAAACGGAAATTATTTATTATCCCAAAGAGTCCTAGGAAGTTGCAAAAGACAGTGTTCTCTTTAAAAATCCTGACAGTTTTTTCTGTTTAAATTGAGGGGAGAGTGAGGAGACTGTCTGGAAATTGGTGGGGAGTTTTTTGGGGTTTGGGTAACGATATAAAATGGCTGTTGCGGGCGAAACCGCTGAAACTGGGAGTGGTATCAAAACAGTTCCGTAAAACCAAGATGATGCAGGTTGGCAAGAATCGAATGGACGTCGTAAAAGGCATTGTATTCGTTCAGCCTGAGCAGTTTGGCAAGACTGTGTTTTGATATTAAAATTATTTTCTTCGTAAATGCTTAAACCTGGTAAATTAACCTTAAGTGCTTAAGTGCCGCAATTTGGATAATTTCTGCTTTATTTCTTTTCTTTCTCGGGGGTGGTGGCCCCCTGTCAGGAGGTGTGTTCGGTGTCAAAAATAACAAACTGTCCGCTCATTTCTGTTTTTCCCGGAAAGGGCTGGCGGCATAGGTGCCGAGCATGTGCAGTTCTTCGGTGAAAAAGCGTAGCTCATCAAATGCATTCTGGAAAGCTCTGCGCGCAGGGTGGGATTCGATCTCAACGTAAAAGCCGGCGGATATAAATTTGCCGTTAACTGGGTAGCTTTCCAGTTTGGTGAGGTTGATGCC
The DNA here is from genome assembly GCA_964463185.1 of uncultured Azospirillum sp. Lineage (GTDB taxonomy): Bacteria > Pseudomonadota > Alphaproteobacteria > RF32 > CAG-239 > JAFUYI01. The sequence continues at coordinate 8,991 of CAYXBH010000029.1, forward strand.
GTTGGTGGCAAAACCGCCGAGTGCCTTGTACAGTGCTGCGGGAATCGATTTGACACGGAAAATGCAGGAAGTAATAAAATGCCTGCCATCGTCTTCGGGGATCAGGTTTTCCCGGCTCATGATAAGAAAACGGGTTGTATTGTTGTTATCGTTTTCGATATTGGATTTGAGAATTTGCAAACCATAGATTTCGGCTGCTAGTTTGGAGGCAATAGCTGCTTTGCAGGGATCCTGAAAATTTAGAATGTCCTGGCACGATTTGGCGGTATCAATGCGGGCGACGGCGCTGATTTTGTGTTCTTTTAAGAAGTTTGAACATTGGGCGAGTGCCTGCGGGTGCGAGGAGGCGGAAATAATGTTTTCTAGCCGGGCACCAGGGAGCCCAAGCAACTGGTGTTCCACCCGCAAAAAGTATTCACCGTTGATAAAAAGTCCGGTATTTGGCAGCAGAAAATGGACGTCGGCAACCCGGCCAGCGTTGGAATTTTCGACCGGGATCATGGCGATGTCGGCCAGGTTTTTCTGTACCATGTCCATGGTTTGTTCAAAGGTTTCGCAGGGCAGGTAATTCTGTCCGGGATATATGTTCTGTGCGGCAATATGCGAGTAGGCTCCGGCCACGCCCTGATAAACGATTTTCATCATTTGAGTCTCCGAAAATTTCTATCCAAGCTAGCATACGCCACTGGTGCTGTCAAGCGTGTGTGGCGTTTTGTGCAGATGCACAGCCGATTGTTAATAAACGGAAAAGTGCAAAGATTTTACTTGAAGAATCGCAGGAAGTGTTATAACTTCTTGAACTGAATTTATTTGAAATCATATTTTTACATGGAATTTTTTCAAAAAGTGTGATTTTTGTATCAACCTTAAAAGCTATAGGAGCTGAAATTACCATGAGTAAATGGGTATATACATTTGGAAACGGCCAAGCCGAAGGCGATGCCTCCATGCGTAACCTCCTGGGCGGAAAGGGTGCTAACCTTGCCGAAATGAACAAGGTTGGCCTGCCGGTTCCTCCCGGATTTACAGTTACGACTGAAGTCTGCACCTACTACTACAATAACAACAAGACTTATCCGGAAGACCTGAAAGAACAGGTTAAAGCTGCGGTTGCCGGTGTTGAAAAGATTATGGGCAAAAAATTTGCTGATGCTGAAAACCCGCTGTTGTTTTCGGTTCGTTCCGGTGCCCGCGTTTCCATGCCGGGTATGATGGACACTGTTTTGAACCTCGGTTTGAATGATGAGACGGTTAAAGCGTTAGCCAAAGCTTCCGGTTCCGAAAGATTTGCCTACGACTCCTATCGTCGTTTTCTGCAGATGTTCTCCGACGTTGTTCTCGGTGCCGATCTGGATGAATATGAAGGTGCTCTTGAAGCTATGAAAAAGGCCAAAGGCTATAAATCCGATACGGATCTGACGGCCGAGGATCTGAAAGAGCTGGTTAATGAATATAAAGAAATCGGTAAAAAACTCGGTAAAGTTGTTCCGCAGGATCCGTGGGATCAGCTGTGGGCTGGTATCGGTGCTGTATTTGGTTCCTGGATGGCTGCCCGTGCGATTACCTACCGCAAACTGAACAACATTCCCGGCGACTGGGGTACTGCAGTCAACGTACAAACCATGGTATTCGGTAATGCCGGCGATGACTGCGCCACCGGCGTTTGCTTCTCGCGCGATCCGGCTACCGGTGAAAATGTTTACTACGGTGAATATCTGGTTAATGCCCAGGGTGAAGATGTTGTGGCCGGTATCCGTACTCCGCAGCCGATGGGTTCGAAAGGCGACGGCTCTTCTCTGGAAGAAAAATGGCCGAACCTTTACAAAGAACTGGTTGATGTTCGCAATAACCTCGAAAAACACTATAAAGATATGCAGGATATGGAATTCACCATTGAACACGGCAAACTTTGGATGTTGCAGTGCCGTAGCGGTAAACGCACCGCTGCCGCTGCCGTCCGTATGGCTGTAGAGATGGTTGAAGAAGGCCTGATCAACAAAGAAGAAGCGATTATGCGCGTCGGTGCTGACCAGCTTGATCAGCTACTGCATCCGATGCTTGACCCGAAAGCGGAAAAGAAAGTTATCGCTACTGGTCTGCCGGCTTCTCCGGGTGCTGCTGTCGGTCGTGCCGTATTTAATGCAGAAGATGCCGAAGCATGGGCTGCCAAAGGTGAAAAAGTTATCCTTATCCGTAACGAAACTTCGCCTGAAGATATTGGCGGTATGCATGCCTCTCAGGGTGTTATTACGGCTCGCGGCGGTATGACCTCGCATGCGGCGGTTGTTGCCCGCGGTATGGGTACGCCCTGTGTTTCCGGTTCTCACGAAATTCATATTGATTATTCCAAAAAGACAATGACCACTGATGCCGGTGTTGTCATCAAAGAAGGCGATTGGGTATCTCTGGACGGTGCCAAAGGCCAGATTATCGAAGGTCAGATCCCGACGGTTAAGGCCGACACCAATAGTGGTAACTTCGGCAAACTGATGAGTTGGGTTGATGAAGTCCGTATGATGGAAGTTCGCGCCAATGCGGAAACTCCGAAAGATGCCCAGACTGCCCGTGACTTTGGTGCAGAAGGTATCGGTTTGGCTCGTACCGAACATATGTTCTTTGATGCCGAACGTATTCCGGATATGCGTGCCATGATTCTGGCTGACAACGAAGAAGGCCGTCGTGCTGCTCTGGCTCGTCTGTTGCCTTATCAGAAACAGGACTTCAAAGATCTGTTTAAGATCATGGAAGGTCTGCCGGTTGTTATTCGGCTTTTGGATCCGCCGTTACACGAATTCCTGCCGAATACTGATGCCGAGATGCTGGAACTGGCCAACAAAATGGGGCTGACGTTGGAAAAAGTCAAACAGCGTGCCAACTCCCTGCACGAAGCTAACCCAATGCTCGGACACCGTGGTTGCCGTCTACCGATCACCTATCCGGAAATCTGTGAGATGCAGACCCGCGCTATCTTGGAAGCCGCTATGGAATGCGAAGAAGCCGGTATCAAAGTG
>CAYXBH010000030.1:0-11594 GCA_964463185.1 uncultured Azospirillum sp.
AAGGGTGAAATATTTTTATAGTCTATAAATACTATGTTTTATGGAACAGAGTGAATAAAAAAACATTTAATATCTATAAAAAGAACAGATTACTCCCAATATATTTTATATACTAGGAATGAAAATTACCTTTAAAAATAAACAAAAGAAACTATTATGTGTTTTAGAAAAGAATAGATATGAAATAGTAAATTTACTAAAAGATGTAAATGCAAAAATTTCTGCTCAGAATAAAAAAATGGCAGAATTACAGAAAAATATTCGATTACAAAAAGCTTTAATTATGGAATTGCAAAATAAAGATAAAAATGTAGCAGATGAGGATAAATGTGGCTGAAATTATAGAGAAAATTTTAGTTTGTAAGATGGATCAGATTGTGTTGTTTGTTTTATCGGCATCTTTTATTACGGCATCAACCTATAATCCGTTTATCTATTTCAGATTCTAACCAATCAGTCAGCATTAAAACAATGAAGATTGTTGATAGCTTGCCCAAACTGGATTTGAAATGATGATGTTGATATCTTCTTGTTCTCCGTTAAATATTGTGATTTATAATGGGGAACAGGCTTCTTCAAGCCAGCTTTTTTCTTCTTTTGTCAGGTTGGGAGAAATTTTCTGGAAAACTTCCCGGTGGTAGTTGTTCACCCATTCGATTTCTCCGTTTGTTAAAAGATGTTTATCAATCAGGTGTTTATCAAGCGGCACCATGGTAAGAATTGAAAATTTCAGCATATCGGGCAGTTGGTTGTCGGCAATGACACAGACCAGATTTTCAACCCTGATGCCAAAGGCGTTTTCCTGATACCAGCCAGGTTCTATGGATACAACCATGTTTTCTTCAATTGGGCAGGAAAAACTGCGGGGGCCAATGTTTTGCGGACCTTCGTGAACATTGAGAAAACAACCAACGCCGTGTCCGGTGCCATGCTTGTAATCTAGCCCGAAACGCCACATGACGCTACGGCAGATGGTGTCAAGAACTGTCCCGGGAACATTTTTGGGAAAGCGGGCAGAGGCCAGGGCTATGTGTGCTTTTAAAACAATGGTGAATTTTTCTTTCATTTCTTTTGAGGGGGTGCCGAGCGCAATTGTCCGGGTGATGTCGGTGGTGCCGTTAAAATATTGCCCGCCGCTATCAATCAGAAGCAGTGTGTTTTTTTTGAGCGGGGTGTTAGTTCCCACCGTTGGCTGATAGTGGATGATGGCCGCGTTTGTACCGACGCCGGCAATGGTAGGAAAGCTGTCGGAATAATATAAAGGCTGCTGTTCTCTGAATTTGTGCAGTTTTTCGACAATGTCCAGTTCGCTCAGATTTTCGTTGTTGTGTTTCAGCCAGCAGAGAAATTTGCAGACAGCGGTTCCGTCGCGCAGGTGGGCGTTGATCATACCGTTAATCTCGGTTTTGTTTTTTCTGGCTTTGAGTGGCTGGCAGGGATCGTCCATGCAGACGGTTTTGATTTTGTGCTTTTCAAATATCCGGCGGATAGCGTCGGGGGTTCGTTGCTCGTCGACGGCAAAAGTCAGGTCCTGGGCTGTGGCCAGTTCTTTTTCCAGTTTGGCGAGAGGTAAAACCGGATGGGGGTAGTTCCGCGGGAAAGACAATTTGTCGGCAAACAGGGTGATGCCGGTGTCGTCCCGGAGTAGCGCCATGGCACGGACAACCGGGGTGTCGGGCAGGGCGTTGGAACGCAGGTTGGTCAGCCAGGACACGCTGTCCGCTGCAGTTAGCAGGCAAGCTCGGCAGTTTTTCAGGCGGATTTGTTCAAGAACAAGGGCGCATTTTTCTTTGTCGTCCATGCCGCAATATTGAAGTTCGTGGGCGAATACGCCGGCCGGTTCCAAAACGTGGGGTTCTGTTTTGGGATAAAGGCGGAGACAGGGAAGCTGCTGTCGCATTTGCAAAATTTCCCGGATGCTGATGCACCAGGGGTCGTACTCAAGTTTTATCTGGGCGGGAAAATGTTCCTGCAACCAGCTGGTAGGGGAGGCGTCGCAGATGACTTCCGTTTCTTTCGGATTAACCTGCCGCGCTGCCTGGATTTCGTAGCGGCCGTCGGTAAAAAGGTATGATTTTTGTCTGGTAACGATAAGAGTTCCAGCAGAGCCGGAAAATCCGGTTAAGGTCAAAATGAGATTTTCCCGTTCCAGGGTGTCCTGTCCTAAAAACAGGTTGTTGCGGGTTATCAGTCGCACATCATGTTTTTTTTCTGCCAGATGATGCTGTATTTCGGTTAAATTCATTTTATTTCTCCATCAGGGCTGCGCACCAGTTTTCATTTTTGAGCACTGCAATTCTTTTTAACCCCGCTTTTTCGTGTGCCTCAAGTACCCAGTCTGTCTGCTCTTCCGTAAAGCCGGAAAGAACGGCGTATCCGCCTGGTTTCAGGGCGGCGGTAAGCGCCGAGGACATTTCGATGAGCGGGCGGGCCAAAATGTTGGAAAATACAAGGTCATAGGGAGCGTTTTCCCGCACCAGATTGTTTTGATAGCCGTTTCCGCAGGCGGCGTTTATCCGGGAATTGAGCCCGTTGTCGGCGGCGTTTTGCAGAGTAACGATAACTGCCTCGTTGTCGATATCGGCAGCAATGGCCGAAGCGTTTGGCCAGAGCAAAAGGGAAGACAGAGCCAAAATGCCTGATCCGCATCCCATGTCCAGAATTTTATAGGGACAGAAAGAACGATGAAAAAGGCGGCTCAGAAACTCCAGGCAGAGGCGGGTGGTCTGGTGTTGTCCCGATCCGAAAGCGGTGGCGGCGTATATGCGCAGTTTGTGTTTGTCTGTTTGTGGCGTTTGTTCCTCGTGTATGCCGTAGATATAAAAATCGTTGGTTATGAGTGGCGGAAACGCAATCACGTTTCTGGTCAGCCAGTTGGTGGCGGGAATGTAGTCGCATTTCCAGGACGGGAGTGCCACGCCCAAAGCGGCCGCGGTGTGCGACATTTCCTGTTCATCAACCGGTTTGGAGGTGTAGCCCACATAGCAGAGTTTTCCGTTTTCTGTAAAATTGCAGGCGCTGGCGGTAAAAAAAGTTTCCATAAATTCGTTAAACAGAGGATCTTCTTTGTCCCGGGAGGCAAAAACGACCTGCCAGCTACCGCCTGATTGTGTGTTCATAAAAATGTCCTATAAGTGATAATCTGTTATTTACTAAATGAAGTTTATAGTATATAAAAGTTAAAAATTGTAAAAATTTTTAAAGAGAAAAACGGATGAAAATATTAAAAGTATTAGGATTGGTTTTGTGCCTGAGTGGCTGTATCTATGCCGGAAATATTTCGTTTTTGCCGGAACGCGATGATTTTATCGCCGGACTCGGCGGTTACAGTATCGAATATCTGGACAAAGACGGTCCCAAGCTGATCAGGACGGAAACAATTACGGATTCTAACTTCCCACCAAACAAAATGCTGACGGCCTATAAGGGGTATTCGATTGTGGATACGAAATCTTACACCCGCAATTATTATACCCAGGAATCTATCGTGGCCGTTTCCGATGCGGATCTGATTTCCGGGCTGAGCCCGTTGCGGATTGAAGCCAATAAAAAATACGACATTATCGGGCGGGTGGAGATTGATGATAAAGTTTATGCCCTGGTTCCCAATCCGAAAGGAAAAGACGTGTTTTTGGTTCGCAACAATGGCACTCTGCTCAACCAGGTTGGTGTTATTCGCGGCGACAAGTTGAATTTGATTGATACCACGTATGAAATTGAGCCTGATACATTCCGTTTTGATCCCGTTACCACCAGCAAGGTTGTGCATAGTGAGATGGTATGGGGATTTGAAATTAAATATGCCGGAATTAAGCTGAACCGCATGGTCTTTACGGTTATGGAATATAGCCGGGCAGGTGGCCAGTCGGGGGAATTTGTCAATTACAACTATCCTAACCGTCCGGGCATTATTGACATCAGAGGGCTGAAGATCAGGGTATATGAAGCCAATGACGCCAAAATTGAATATATGATTGTTGTTGATTAAGTAAATGTAAGAGTTGTAGGAGTTTTTCAATGTCTGGACATTCCCAGTTTAAAAATATTATGTATCGTAAAGGTGCGCAGGATGCCAAAAAAGCCAAAGTTTTTGCTAAACTTGCCCGTGATATTACCATTGCTGCCAAAAGCGGTTTGCCCGAACCGGATAAAAATCCCCGGCTGAGGCTGGCTATCCAGGCGGCAAGGGCGGAAAGTATGCCGAAAGACAATATTGAAAGAGCTATTGCCAAAGCTACCCAGACGGCGGGCGGTGATGATTATGTGTCTATGCGTTATGAAGGTTTTGGTCCCGGAAAGGTTGCCATTATTGTGGAAGCTTTGACCGATAACAAAAACCGTACCGCCGGCAACGTACGCACGATTTTTGGCAAACGCGGCGGTGTTCTCGGCGAAAGTGGCTCGGTTGCCTTTAATTTTGAGAGAATCGGCTATATCAAATATCCGGCAGCGGTGGCCGATGCTGATACGATGTTTGAAAATGCGTTGGAGGCTGGTGCTAATGACGTGGCTTCGGATGCGGAATTTCACGAAATTGAAACCATTCCGGAAGATCTCGGTGCGGTAACCGATGCGCTGGAAGCAAAATTTGGTACGCCATCGGCTTCTCGTTTGGATTGGAAAGCGGTTGTGAAAACGGATATTGGTGATCTGGAGACGGCTCAGAAACTGATGGACTTTATCGAAGCTCTGGAAGATGATGACGATGTTCAGCAGGTTTATCACAATGCGGAATTCTCTGAAGTGGTGATGAAAGCTCTGGAAGCTTAAAAAAGGTCAGAAGGGGCGGTTAAACGCCCCTTTTGTTTTTGGCAGACGAGGCAATGCCGGAAAACAACAAATGGTTAACATATGCGGAAAATCGGGTAATTGGAGGGAAATGCGGATTTTGGGACTGGATCCCAGCCTTTCTTCAACCGGCTGGGGGGTTATTGAAGTGGAAGGAAACAGGATACGTTATGTGGCCGACGGTTTTATCAAAACCGATGCCAAGATGAATATTGCCGACCGGCTGGCGGTGATCCATGACACGTTGAACGAGGTTCTGGCAGCCTATCATCCTGATGAGGCTGCGATAGAGCAGGTGTTTTTAAATGATAATCCGACTTCGACCATTAAGCTCGGTATGGCCAGAGGTGTGGTTATTCTGGCGCCGTCTTTATTTGGTATAACGGTTACTGAGTATGAACCGAATAAGGTGAAAAAAGCGGTCGTGGGGATTGGCAAAGCGGCTAAAAACCAAGTTGAAACGATGGTTAAGATTCTGTTGCCCGGATGTCAGCCTAAAAACAATGACTCTTCCGATGCGTTGGCGATTGCCATTTGTCATTTTAATAATCGGGGGGTGCGGAAACTGGAAAACCAGCTGACAAAACAGCGGAAAACCGGTGATATTACAGAGTTTCGGTAGGAATGGAAAATGCGCGGAAACATTGCAGTCGGAAAGTAAAAATGACCGATGTGTGGGGTTGTGGACGGAAACAATTATAATCGGCGAGATAAAATGACGGATTGGGAACCTATCAAAGAGCGGGTTAAAAAATTGCTAGCAGCAGACAGGAGCGGGCATGGTTTTGAGCACACAAGCCGGGTTTTCAGGCTGGCGTTGCGGTTGGCGGCAGAAGAAAAAGCCGATGAGGAAGCGGTCGGATTGGCCGCTTTGCTTCATGATTGTGATGATTATAAGTTGTTTGGGAAAGAAGCAGCGGAAAAACTGCCTAATGCGCGGTAGATTATGACGGAGTGTGGTATTGCCCCGGAGATAAGGGAGCAGGTTTTAGACATTATTTCCTGTATGGGGTATTCAAAAAGTCTGAAAAGTATCCGGCCGTCTTCTCCGGAGGGGTGGGTTGTTTCCGATGCGGATATGCTTGATGCAATGGGGGCTTCTGGTATTATACGTTGCCTTCAATATGCGTTTGCGCGCTGCAATCGTTACGGAACGCCGGTTTTTGATCCCGCAGTTTGGCCCCAGATGGATCCGGAGGCGGAAGAATATCAGCGTCCGGATCGGAAAAATGATAATTTTATCAATCATTTTTTTGAAAAGCTGCTAAAATTGAAGAATATGATGATGACTGAAGCTGCCTGCCGGGAGGCGGAATCCCGTCATAAGCTGATGACGGATTTTCTGTATCAATTTTTCCGGGAAGAAAATTTACCCGATTGGGCAGAATATTTGCATAATTTTGAAAAAAAGACGAACGGGCAAAAAATTAAGGAATGATGTCCGGATCTTTTTACACCGGCGGCAAAAGCCGGAAACTCTCTTTCCACAATTCGATGCTGATGGTTTGGTGTTGAGAGGCCATATATTTGAAATAATAAAAAAGTTCTTCTCTTGTTCTTAATTCGTAAAAAAAAGATTGCGGCAGTTGAATTTTTCTTATAAGCTTTAGCTGTATTTTTTTCGCGGGGAAAATTCATGATTGCAAAATTGAGAGGTGTTGTGGACAGTCTGGGTGAGGACTATGCTGTTATCGATGTTAACGGTGTTGGTTATCTGGTTTTTGTTGCTGCGCGGACTTTGTCGAAACTAACCAGGGGAACGGAGGTTTCCCTTTGGATAGAAACGGTTGTCCGGGAAGACAGTATAAGTTTGTTCGGCTTTTTACACCCGCTTGAAAGAGAATGGTTCTTGACCCTGACAAAGGTACAGGGGGTTGGATCTAAGGTTTGCCTTAACATATTGTCCGTGTTGTCTCCGTCCCAGCTTGCGCAGGCGATTGCTGCCCAGGATAAAGCTTCGTTTTCCCGGGCAAACGGTGTGGGGCCAAAGCTTGCGGCCAGAATTGTCAGCGAGTTGAAAGGGAAAATGGTCAGTCTTGCATCCGGTGCCGATGCCGGGGAGTTGGCCGCTGCGCTATCGCCCGATGACGGGGAAATTACACCAGTGGTTTTGCCTGCTGCTGATGTTTCGTCGGTGGTGGAAGATGCCATTTCGGCGCTGGTTAATCTCGGATATCAGCGGGTGGAGGCATATCATGCCGTTAGTCTGGCAGCGGGACATAGTCCAGAGGCCGATGTGGCGACGCTGATTAAGCTGGCGTTGAAAGAATTTGCCGGCAAAGGAGCATAAAACATGAAAGAACGGCTCGTAAACCCAAATTTGCTGCCGGAAGATGAACAGCCTGCTGGTATTCCCGTTAACCTGCGTCCGTCCGCTTTGTCGGAATTTGTCGGCCAGAGGCAGGTTTGTGACAATCTGAAAATATTTATTGAGGCTGCCAAAATGCGGCGGGAGGCGCTGGATCATGTGCTGCTGTTCGGTCCACCGGGACTGGGAAAAACAACTCTCGCCTCGATTATTGCCAAAGAACTGGATGTTAATTTTAAAGCGACTTCGGCGCCGATGATTTCCAAATCGGGAGATCTGGCAGCTATCCTGACCAACCTGGATACCAATGATGTGTTGTTTATTGATGAGATACACCGCCTTAATCCGGCGATTGAGGAGGTGTTGTATTCGGCTATGGAGGATTTTCAACTGGATCTGATCATCGGGGAGGGGCCGTCCGCACGGTCGGTGAAAATCGATTTGAAACCGTTTACGCTGGTTGGCGCGACCACTCGCTCGGGGTTATTGTCTACGCCGCTCAGGGAGCGTTTCGGGATTCCGCTGCGGTTGGATTTTTATTCGCCGGAAGATTTAAAGAAAATTGTTTTGCGCGGTGCCCGGCTGCTAAACGTGCCAATGTCCGAAGAAGGCGCAATGGAAATTGCCCGGCGCTCGCGAGGAACGCCACGGGTGGCAGGCCGGCTGCTTCGACGGGTGCGTGATTTCGGTGCCATGGCTGCGGTTGGACGGGTTGATGCTGCAACGGCTGATAATGCTCTATGCCGGCTGAATGTCGATAAGTATGGACTGGATGCTTTTGACAAGCGCTATCTCAACTGCATTGCTAAAAATTATGGTGGCGGGCCGGTTGGTGCCGATACGCTGGCGGCGGCATTATCCGAAGAACGCGATACGATAGAAGAAGTGATTGAACCGTTTTTGTTGAAACTCGGTTTTTTGCAGCGTACACCGCGCGGGCGGGTGATTACCGATCTTGGATGCGATTATCTCGGTGTGCCGAGGGCAAGAAAAAATGTTAAAAGCTATCAAGATGATTTGTTTGAGGAGGAGTGATGGAAGAAAAAGTTAGGGCGCCGGAAGGGGTGATTACCGGTGGAAAGTTCTGTTTTCCCGCACGGGTTTATTATGAAGATACCGATGCCGGAGGGGTGGTTTATTATGCCAATTATCTTAAATTTGCCGAACGTGCTCGTACGGAATTTGTTCGTGTACTGGGTGTCAATCAGCATGAGGCGTTGGAAGCGGAAGATAAATGTGGCTTTATGGTGCGTTCGATCAGTGTTGATTATAAGGCGCCGGCGGTGCTGGATGATTTGCTGACGGTTATCTGCGAGGTGATGGAAACTAAAGGTGCCCGGGTTGAGATGAGACAGGAAATATGGCGCGGGGAAACTCTGTTGGTCGAAATGTCGGTAAAGCTTGCTTATGTTTCTTTGCTGCGGAAACATCCGGTTCGTATTCCTTCCGGGATGTTCCGGGCAGTGGAAATTAGCGGTAAATAACCTGGTTTATATTTCAAAAAAACACGCGGGGAAGAGGCTTTGCGTGTTTTTTGTTGAGCGTGTTTCCGGTCTTGCAGGCGGTAATAATATAATTTGTTAATAATTGGGAAAAGGGGGCGTGGACAAGAAACAATTTTGTGTCAATTTATTAAATAAGTGTTTCAATTTAATTGATTGTTTAGGAATTTGTGGTATTTTTACCACAAATAACGGGAGGCCGATTTTGGCGCCGGTTTTGTAATTTGTATAAGAGGTAGAAAATGGATACGCAAACTTTGGCAGAAGCTGCTCAACAGATGTCAATGTGGGATTTGGTCTGGAATTCTGACTTTGTGACCAAAGCGGTTATGATCGGGCTGATTGCCGCATCGGTCTGGTCGTGGGCGATTATTATCGAAAAAATAGGAACTTTGCGCAAAGTTAAGCAACTTTCCCGTAGCTTTGAATCCAAATTCTGGTCCGGGGGATCGCTGGATCGTTTGTATGACAGTATCGGCAACCGTCCGGCCGATCCGATGTCGGCAATGTTTGTGTCTGCCATGCGGGAATGGAAACGCACTAATATTTTGAAGTCGAAAACCGACCGTGGGCTGCGCGGTGTTTCTCTGCAGCAGAGAATTGAAAAGGCCATGACGGTTTCGATGGACAAAGAGCTGGACGAACTGGATACGCGGATGGGCTTTCTGGCCTCAACTGGTTCGGTGGCGCCGCTGGTCGGGTTGTTTGGTACCGTATGGGGGATTATTAACAGTTTTAATGCGATTGCCGCTACTCAGAGTAATTCGTTGTCGGCGATTGCCCCAGGTATTGCCGAAGCATTGTTTACAACCGCTTTCGGGTTGATTGCCGCTATTCCGGCGGTGGTTGCTTATAACAAAATTTCGTCTGATATAGATCGCTATGCCAACCGGCTGGAAAATTTTATGGCCGAGTTTTCAAGCATCTTGTCGCGTGAAATTGATGATACGGCCATTAAAGCCGATATGGCAGGTGAATAATGGCATATTTTGCGACATCGGGAAGAACCCGTATCCGGCGGCCGAAAAGGCGTAATGCCGAGATCAATATCACAAACCTGATGGATGTGATGATGGTGCTTTTGGTTGTCTTTATGGTGGCTGCGCCCCTGATGACTTCCGGAATTGCCCTGAATTTGCCGAAAGTGGGCGGGCAGAACCTGACGGGTAAAGAAACATCTCTTAATATCAGTGTTAACAGTGAAGGTGCCTATTATATCGGAAAGGACGAAATTGCTACGGACAAAATCGTGGCCAAGGTGCTGGCTGTGCGTAATGCCAACCCTGAAATCAGCATTGTTATTTCCGGTGATACGGATGCCCAGTATGGTCGGGTGATTGGTTTGATGGCCATGTTGAAAAATGCCGGTTTTGATAAAGTTGGGCTGAAAACGGAACCAGATCCCGCACAAACAATGAAGAAGAAATGAGGAATGAAGTCGGCTCTTTACAAATCTCTTGCACTGCATGCAATTGTATTTCTACTGGCAATGGCAGATATATCGTTGTTTTGGCGTAGGGATATGATATTGAGTCAGCCGCCGATTATTGTTGATCTGGATCAGGTTAAGATTTCCGAGATAACGAACTTGCCGGCAAAAGCGAAATTTGCAAAAGAAGATAAAAAGCCGACGGCGTCCAAGAAGACACCTCCCGTTCCTCAGCCCAAGCCGGCCAGAAAGCCAGATCCCAAACCGCAGAAAATTGAGCAGCCAAGTATGATTGAATCTCCGGTGCCGATCGAGAAAGAAGAGGCACCACTTCCGAAAAAGGAAAGTTTTGTTGTGCCGCCGCAGCCATCAAAACCAAAGCTACCGAAGAAGAAACCGGAGCCGAAACGTCCGACGCCCTCCAAACCGGCGGTGAAAAAAGAAAGCCCTAAGACAGCATCAGCAAAAGCACCCGAGAAAAAAGTTCCCGAGGTCAGCGCTTTGAAAAACCTGATGGATTCGGTTAATGCGCTGGAAAAGAAACTGAGCATGGAAGACGGTGAGGCAACCATAAAAGAGGGGACGGAAACTGCTAATATGGGGATTGAAGGCGGGTCGGGCGGATCTTATTTCAGCGAGCTTTCTATTTCGGAAACGGATGCGATTGCTGCGCGTTTGCGGCAATGCTGGAATCTTGATCCTGGCGCTATGGGGATTGAGGGTATGATCGTTGAAATCCGAGCTTATCTCGGACAGGATGGATCTGTACAAAAAGTTGATATTTTGGATAAAGGACGCTATGCCTCCGATGCTCATTTCCGCTCGGTGGCTGACAGTGCACGGCGTGCTGTTTATATTTGTCAGCCGTACAGCATTTTAGCACAAAAACACAGCGACAAATATGAAATCTGGAAAACAATGCTTTTGCGCTTTGATCCAGTCAACTATACCGTGCAGTAGAGGGAGGATGGATTATGGCTGATGTCAGAACGATAGCCCTTGCGGATTTGTTCCGGGAAAGTTGGCGGTATATGGTTGGTAGGAAACGGGAGATGGCGTTGTTTTCGCTCGTGCATATTCTGTTTCTGATTGTCGGTTTTGAGCTGATTGATGGCTGGCATGATGTTTTTTTTCTGCCCTGGGGGATTGCGTATTATCTTTTCTGGTGCTTTTTCTTCCGTTTTTATTTTAACAGAAAGCCTTATCTGGCAACGATCAAGTTATTTGGCACATTGGTGCCGTCGACCAAAATTCTGGCGCTGGGGTTTTGCGTTTTGACCTTTCTGCTGGCTTTGCCACTGTTGCCGCTGTTTGTTGGAAACGGTTCCGAGTGGGTGGCAAAATATGCCGTCTATTTGCAGGAGTATATGGAAGATGGGCGGACAGTCGATGTCTTGACAGCCGTTGTTCTGATGTTTGCGATGCCGTTTATTTTTTACCGTCCGATGATGGCCTGGATCAGCTCTTTGCTTGGTTGTAGCGGTTCTTTGCGGGCGGCATTTGCCAAAACAAGGGGAAATTATTGGCGGATGAATTTTCTGCTTTTTTTGTTTGAAGGTGTTTTTGC
>CAYXBH010000031.1:0-7214 GCA_964463185.1 uncultured Azospirillum sp.
CAGCGGCCACGGATGCTGCAAAAAGGAGCAAAACGACGTTCGCCAAGATCCGGAGCGTTTAATACATATTCATCAAAAACAGACGAGGCAATCTACCACAGTGGCGATGCCCCGTCTAATTCATATAGTTTTTTTGCGGCGATTTCAAACCTGCTATCCATATCTTAATATCCGTTGTAGGGAACAACCCGAGCACGATCCGAGCCGCTACCGTAAAGAACCATGCAGCGCTGGCCGACGGCCATCAGCACGTCATTGCCCTGGGTAACGGTAACCAACCCGCCGCCGTCAAGCTGAACAACATATTCGTAACCGCTCTGGCTGGAAAGGCTGCGCTGTGCGAGATTCCCTGCTACTCCGCCGACCAGGGCTCCTCCGACGGTACCGAGTACAGCCGCCCTGCCTCTGCCGATCTGGGAACCGGCTACTCCACCGGCCACTCCACCGATGGCAGTACCGAGCGAGTTGTCGCTGTCGGCAACCGTAATTTGACGGACAGAAACAATCGTACCGACACGGGCGCGGTTAACCGAGCCGACGGCAGACGAAGCATATTGATTGGCACCTATTTGAGAGGCGCAGCCGGCTACTACCGCTATCAACGGCAGAAGCAGAAAAAGTGCGAGTCTTTTCATTCTTTTTCTCCGCAAGTTGATATAAAAAACCTTGATTACATATATTATCTACAGATTTTTTTTTGTCAATGATGGACTATTGCCAAAAGCTGCAAACTGTTATACATTACATCAAACAAAAATAACTTTTGACGGGAAAATAAAATGTTGAAAAGAACCAAAGTTGCAAAATTGTTGTCTTCGGAAACGCCTTTGCCGGAAGTTTTGGTCAAAGGCTGGGTAAAAACACGCCGCGATGCGAAAGATTTTTCTTTTATCGAGGTAAATGACGGATCCTGCCTGAAAAACGTTCAGGTTATTGCCGGCAGTAGTTTGCCCAATTATGAAGACGTCAAAAAGTTGACAACTGGTTCGTCGGTTGCCGTCAGCGGCGCGCTGGTGCCATCGCAGGGCGGCAGCCAGAAATATGAAATCAAAGCCGAAAAAATCGAAATTTACGGCTTGGCTGACGATACCTATCCGCTGCAGAAGAAAAAACACACCGACGAATATTTGCGCACAATCGCCCATTTGCGGCCACGCACTAACAAATATGGCGCTGCATTCCGCATCCGTTCGGAGCTTTCTTATGCCATTCACAGCTTTTTCCACGAACGCGGATTCCGCTATGTGCATACGCCGATTATAACCGCTTCCGACTGCGAGGGAGCAGGCGAAATGTTTCAGGTAACAACCCTTGACCTGAACAACCTGCCGAAAACCTCCGACGGGAAAGCAGATTATTCCAAAGACTTTTTCGGTAAGGAGGCAAGGTTGACAGTGTCCGGGCAGCTTAACGGCGAAATGTATGCCATGGCTCTCGGTGATATTTATACTTTCGGCCCCACTTTCAGGGCGGAAAATTCCAACACCACCCGCCACGCTGCGGAATTCTGGATGATTGAGCCGGAAATGGCTTTTGCCGATATTTATGACGATATGGATCTGGCCGAAGACATGGTGCGCTATTGCATTAAACATATCATGGATCATTGTCCGGAAGATTTGGAGCTGTTTGAAAATTTTGTAGCTCCGGGTTTGAAAGATACGCTGGAAACAATCGTCAACAACGATTTTGCTCGCATTACCTACACGGAAGCGATCGAAATTATGCAAAAATCGGGTGAGCATTTTGAATATAGGCCGGAATATGGTGTAGACATGCAGACCGAACACGAGCGCTTTTTGGCGGAAAAATATTTCAAACGGCCGGTGATTGTCCGCAATTATCCGAAAGAAATCAAAGCTTTCTATATGCGCTTGAACGATGACGGCAAAACAGTTGCCGCGATGGATTTGCTGGTGCCGGGTATTGGTGAGCTGATAGGTGGTTCCCAGCGTGAAGAGCGGCTGGATGTTTTGCTCAAACGCATTGAAGAAATGGGAATGACCGGGGCCGACTACGAGTGGTATCTCGATTCCCGTCGCTACGGCACGGTGCCTCATGCCGGATTTGGGCTGGGCTTTGAACGGATGATGCTGCTGGTTACCGGCATCGGTAATATCCGCGATGTAATTCCTTTTCCGAGAACACCGAAATCAGTCAATTTTTAAGGAGAAAAGAGAGGTGCGCTATTGGTCTATTGTTTTGGCTGCGCTTTTGCTTTCATCGACCGTCCGCGCGGAAGACGAAATCGGAGTCGTTATCTTTGCCCCAAAGCCTGAAGAAACGGGTGTTAGGGCAGAGCTTCCGTTCTGCGATGACAGCCGAATGTTAAATGAAGTTGCCACCCTGATCAGAGAATACCAGCAGGCGCACCCGGCCGCAAGCATTGTCAGCCGCAGAAAACAGATGTTGTTGCTTAAAAATTTGAAATGGTTTGAGGAAATTCCGGTAGCGGATTTTGATAACACCTCAAATTACGAGGTTGCCCGTGAGCTAGTTATGACCAAAATCAATTATAAAATAAATGAAAGCAAGATGCGTCTGTGCCGCGGTAACCGGGGAAGCGACATCTATCTCCTGATGTATCCGGAAGGAACGGGTGCCCGGGTGCAGATTCTGAATTTTGTGCCGGCACCCGAAAGCGGTAACGAATTTTCTGTTTATTACGAACAGCCGGTAGAAAGCACGGCATTGCAGACGGAAAGTGTCACTGTGGACAGCATCCGGCAGGCAAAAGCTGAACAGGCCGCGGAATTCAAAACAGAACCAGTAGCGGACTCCAAACCGGCGGAACAGCAGCAGTCCGTGGTGCTCGCGGAGGACGGGGAAAGCTAAAAAGACAGATCGTTTTTTTAACTTTCTGTTGAAAAAATAGAAAAAAGAGATATAATCTCTCTTCATGTTAAGAAGGATGGTGAATGAAGAATGAATAAAAACTCTTCAATTATGGTTATCAACAAAGCCGCACAGCTTCCTGCACTACCAGACAGCGGCGGTTTGCTCTCTTATTTTGAAAAAATAAAATCTTTCCCTGTTTTAAGCGAGGAGGAGGAGCAGGCTCTGATCACTGACTTTAAGCAAAATCACAACATTGAGGCCGCACACCGGCTAGTGCTTTCACATTTGCGTCTAGCTGCCAAAATTGCCATGTCATACCGCCACTACGGTCTGCCGTTGGCTGATCTTATTTCCGAAGCCAATATCGGCCTGATGCAGGCGGTTAAAAAATTTGACCTGGAAAAGAAAGTCCGCCTTTCGACGTACGCCATTTGGTGGATTAAAGCGGCGATCAACGATTTTATCCTGCGTTCCTGGTCGTTGGTGAAAATAGGCACGATTGCCGCTCAGAAAAAGCTGTTTTACAATCTGGGACGGATTAAGGCAAAACTCGGTATTTACGAAAATAAAGAACTGGAGCCAGTTGTCGTCAAACAGATTGCCAATGAATTGGTGGTTGACGAAAAAGACGTGGTCGAGATGAACCAACGTCTCGGCGGCGACACATCGCTGAATGTAATGGTGGGTGATGCCGACGACGAGCGCGAAAAAATTGATATGCTGGTTGACAAGCGGCAAAATCTTGAAGCCTCGCTTGCCTGCAAACAGGAAGCGGCGCAAAAACGCAAAATACTACGGCAATGCCTGAGTCGCCTTTCCGAGCGGGAAGCCTATGTTATTCGCTGCCGTATGCTGACGGAATCCCCTCAGACTCTGGAAGAAATTGGCGCCAAATTCGGCGTCAGTCGGGAGCGTGTCCGGCAGATTGAAAAAAAGGCTTTCGAGCATTTGTCAGCGCTGATTAAGGAAAAGGTTGCTGCCGGTCAGTTGGACGTTGCCTGAAAGGAAAGAGATGGCGATTAAAAAAAGCCGGAAAGAATTTGAATTTGCCGGAGAAATGGAAGAAACCTCCGTGATGGGATTTGAGTTCAGAAAAGACTTTTCGCCGTCCGAGTCTTTGGATGGTATGCAGGAGCGGATGGATGAACGTATAAAAAAAATCAGAAAAATCAAAAAGAACAACATCTTTGTCAATCCTTTCAAAAGTATGAAAAACTAACCTTTTATGGCTGATTCTTTTTTTTATGATACAGTCCGTGAACTCGCAGCCGCAGGCATTGCATTGCCACGGCTGGAAGCCCGGCTGTTGCTGGCTTTTGTCGCTGGCTACCCGGCAAATATGTACGATCCTGCGCAGGCGCTGACGCCTGGACAAAAAGAAAAAGTTCGGCAGCTACTTGATCGCCGCTTGCAGCATGAGCCTCTTGATAAAATTTTGGGTCGACGGGAATTTTACAAATACAGCTTTATTGTCAACAATCAGGTTTTGAGCCCGCGTCCGGACAGCGAAATACTGGTGGAAACGGCAGCCACCCTGATAGCAGAAAAAAATATGCGTTCCGTTTTGGAATTAGGGGTCGGTTCCGGCTGTTTGTTGTTATCGCTTTTGGCCGATTTCCCGGTGCTTTCCGGAGCGGGAGTCGATGTTTCCCCCGCGGCTTTGGCTGTTGCGGTGGAAAATGCCTGTCTGCTGGGTGTAAAAAACAGAGTTTGCTTGCTTTTGTTTGATTATTTCAAAGACACTTTTAAGGAAAAATTTGATCTGATCATCAGCAACCCCCCTTATATTCCGAGCGGCGATATTGTAGAACTGGAGCCAGAAGTCAGAAACTATGATCCCCGGGTAGCGCTTGACGGCGGAGCGGACGGTTTGAAACATTACCGGCAGATTGCAGCCGTTGCTGGCTATTGGTTGGAAGAGAACGGTTACATTGTTTTGGAAGTCGGGTACGGGCAGGCGGAAGCGGTTGAGGATATTTTTGCCGCTGCGGGTTGGCATCCGTCCGGCATAAAAAAAGACTTAAGCGGCGTAAAACGTTGTGTAATTATAAAAAAATAATTTGCAATTATCAAAAATATTTGTATTATGCCCTTATAACGCTCATTAAACAAAGAATAGTCAGCGTTTTTTATTTCCAAAACAAAACTATAAAGAACAATTTTGTTCCGGAGTGTCTGGATTTTGTCCGCCGCTCTTTAACCTGGTGTTTTATGGTATAAATATGAAAAAAATAAACAACAAGTATCGCAGCAACAACAGCAACACAAATACAAGCACGATTTATTCCCTTAATTACAAGTTTGACAGCAATTCCATCGCTGGCAAGGTAAACGGTACCGCTTTGGAACTGATCAAACGCTATAACGATTTTGCCAAAGACGCGCAAAGCAACAACGATTATGTGAGTGCGGAGATCTTCCGCCAGTATGCCGAGCACTACCGCAAGATCGTAACCGAAATCAACGAACGCAAAAACCAACTTCGACAGACTGTGGTGGAAACAAACGATAATCGCAGTATCTCCGAAAATGAAATCTCTGCACAGAAAAAAGCGGAAAACGGGTCTGCCACTGTTTGCGAAAACACAACTGGCTCCGTGGCGGAAGTCCAGGTTGCGGAAACGACCGCTTTACCGGCAGAAGAAAAACAGAAATCGGTGGAAATGCCGGTTGTAAAGAGAACGCGTAAATCTTTTAAAATTATAGAAATCAGCCCCGCCAAGGCCGATGAGGTGGTTACCGACATTCCAGCTCAGGCACCGGAAGAAACTGCGCCGAAACGCGTCTGCCGTCGTCGGAGAGCGGCCGCTTTGTCATAATTTTTAAAATAAAGGAAAAAAAACATGTATTTTATTATCCTTTCACTTACCATTGCATTGGCAAGTTCGTTGATCAGCGCTCGGACGCTGTGCGGTTACAATAACATATCCCTTTTTAGCAAGATACTTGTTTTTCTGCTGTTACTGGTATCCTGGACTATGCCGGCCATTATCGGAATTATCCGCAGCAAGAGCTGGATAGACGGCGAGCTGTACAATATTCTCTCGTTTTGCGGGTATTTTCTGTTTGGATTTGCTTTTCTGCTGTTCGCAGTGCTTTTGCTGCGCGATATATTATGGGCGCTCATTTACGGGGCGGCTAAGTTATCCGCCCATGCCTCCGATGGCTGGAGTCCGATGAATGTTGGTGCCTTGACCAAGGCCAATATTGTAACTTTTGCCAGCGTACTTCTGGTTGCCTTTTATGCCCTTTATGCCGGCACCAAAACGCCCTCGATCCGGGAAATTGAAATTGTTTCCCCAAAGATTGACCACGAGATAAAAATATTGCAAGTAAACGATATGCACATTGACCGCACCAAACCGGTTAAATGGTTTGCCGATATGGTAGAGCTGATCAATCTTCAGCAGCCGGATCTGATCGTTATGCCGGGGGACATCATTGACGACAGAATGGATGCGATAACGGCTCACCTCGATGAATTGAAAAAACTGAAAAGTCCTTACGGCATTTATTTTTCTCCCGGAAACCACGAATTTTATAACGGCCTGTTTATGATCCAGTGGGGACTGCGTAATATGGGATTTATCTGGCTCTCTGAAAACGGGCAGAACATAGACGGTCTGCCACTTTATATTGCCGGCATTCCCGACGGACCGTTGCAATATACAAAAAAAGAATATCCCCGTTTGCTGGAAGGCGCTGCTGACGATACCTACAAGATCCTGCTTTCCCATAATCCATCCAGAGCCGGCAAATATCTGGGGTACGGGTTTGACCTGCAGCTTTCGGCACATACCCATGGCGGACAGATATTTCCGTTTCATATCCCGGTTAAAATGATAAACAACTACTTGGCAGGGTTGTACGAATTGCCAGAAGGAAAATTGTACATTTCCCGTGGGGCTGGGTACTGGGGGCCGCCGATGCGTTTGCTGGCGCCGTCCGATATGACGCTGATCAGGTTAAAACCGCAGAAAGAAAAACAGGAAGGAAAATAAGAAAAGCCCCATTAGGGGCTTTCCCTGCATCCAATAAGGGAATGATCATCACTTCCATTCAATCATCGGGTAGTCTTTTTTTCCGTCCGGGAGCTGGAAATGCCACCACTCGCTGCTAATTGTTTCAAAGCCAACCGAAATCATGATCTTTTTCAACAATTCCCGGTTGTTGATTTCTTCGGCATAACGGGTATCCCAAAAATCCTGCCGCGCCCTCTCCAGATGTTTGTAAAAAGCTTCCGTGTCGCCTTTGGCAATTTGCTTGGCGTACTTTTTTTCGTAACCGTCAACTTCAGTCGGAAATTTCAAATTCCGGCCTTTTTCGTCCGTCAGGCAACAGTCAAGAGCCGTTCCGTAGCAATGCAGACTGTTTTC
>CAYXBH010000031.1:7314-11406 GCA_964463185.1 uncultured Azospirillum sp.
TTATTTTTGAGAAGAAAAAGTCTGTCCATTTTCTTATCCTTTCTGCAACCAAGAGCCGTTTCCATTTTGCTGCCAATAGAAAACGTCTGCTGTTTTGGTTTTCAAATCTTTCCATAACTGTCTGGCCTGTACCAAACTTTCTTCGGAATTTCCATCGAAGATATTGAATATACGTTCAAAATTTTTCATTGTTTCCCAATCGGCGCGTGCTCCGTCAGCCAAAAACAGAAATACTGCTCCGTTGGGAATGTCATCGCCGGCTGTTAGCCAGATCGGTTGCAGTTCGCCGAAACCGTCCTTTTTACTGCCATGGGGCAGAAAAGAAATATCGTTATAAGTCCACAGCAGACTGTTTAAAAATTCTACCCGCTCTTCGTTACCGATTTTTACCACAACCTTTTTATCGGCATCATAAGCTTTTTCCAAGAGCTTGGGCAAAACGTCCTCTAATCGGCGACTCTGCAAATGGTAAAAATCTATTCGGGTCATTGTTCCGGTTCCAGTTCCAGCTCTATAACGTTAATTTCATCCTGTTCTGCGTTTTGTACCATCAGGTGAAGCGGCCGCCGGTTTTGCCGTGCCTCCCGGATCAGTTCAAGTGCAGCCGACAGGGTAACACAGTCTTTCAAATCCATCTTAATGATAATATCCCCGCGTTTCAAGCCCTTGCGGTCGGCATCACTCGCAAATTCAACCCCAACAACCAGAAGCCCCATAGTGGTCGGTGCCAGATTCATGTTCTGAATAATATCCGGAGTGATTTCTTTGAGCTGCAAACCGCTCGCCTTAAGGATTTTTCCACTTTCAGAATCAGGCCTGACCTGTTCTTTCGGGGCGGCTTTCGGTGATTTCGGCATATTCTCGACTGTAACTGTAATCGGTTCGATTTCCTGATTGCGCCAGATAACGAGTTGCGCCTTGCTGCCGGCCGGCATCTCGGCAATCTGGCGGGAAAAATCTGTACAGCTGTTAATTTCATTTTTGCCTAAGCTGATGATAACATCGCCGGGCTGCAGGCCGGCATTGGCTGCCGGTCCGTTATCCGTAATGCCAGAAACGATAATTCCCTGCGCATCTTTCAAATTCAGACTGCGTGCCAGATTTTTGGAATTTGGCCGTACTCTGATGCCGATCCAACCGCGTTTGACTTCGCCGCTTTGTTCCAGTTGTCTGACAATCCATTCCACTGTGTTGATCGGGATTGCAAAGCCTATCCCCATGTTATTGCCGGATGTAGAGAATAAAGCCGTGTTAATACCGATAACTTCGCCTTTGGTATTAAACATCGGACCACCAGAGCTTCCCTGATTGATGGCAGCATCAGTCTGGATAAAATTGTCGTACGGTCCGGCAGCAATATCTCGTGATTTGGCTGAAACAATGCCGGCCGTTACGCTGCCGCCAAGCCCGAACGGATTGCCAATGGCCAACACCCAGTCGCCGACCCTGATAGAGTCTGAGTTGCCAAAAGTTACCTTGTCGAGTTCAAACGGCGGTTCAATTTTTATCAGGGCAATATCGGTCGTTTCATCGCCACCGATAATATCGGCTTCTGTTTCCGTATTGTCAAACAACACCACATTGACGACTTCTGCATTTTCTATGACATGATAGTTAGTGATGATATACCCGTCTTCGCTGATGATAAAGCCGGAGCCAAGGGCAACCCGGCCTTCCAGCGGATCATAATATTCTCCGCTACCTTCTTCACCCACAGAGGGAATGTTTATCTGATCCGGCTGCTGAATAGTGGAGATGTTGACCACAGTCGGAATCAGCTTTTCGGCCAATTCTGCAAAAGAAGGGAAACCATACTGAGCCTGTGCTGGAACGATCATCCCAGCAACAAACGTCATAATCAGCAAAAATAATCGTAAACGGTGCATTATCCTATCTCATAGATTGGCGGAAAAATTTGAAAAATTCACTTTCTGGCGACAAAACCATGGAGGCGTTTCCGTCCGAAAGAGCATTGTTATAAGCCTCAAGCGAGCGATAAAAGGAATAAAATTCCATATCCTGCCCAGCCGCTTTGTTCCAAATCATAATGGCCTGTTCGTCGCCCTGACCGCGGATAATTTGCGCCTGCTTTTCTGCATCAGCCAGTATAATGGTTTTTTCTTTGTCGGCGCTGGCTCGGATTTTCTGCGCTTCCTGCGATCCTTGTGCGCGGAATTCTTTGGCTTCGCGTTCCCGCTCCGTCTTCATACGGGCGTTGATGGCCTGCAAAACCTCAAGTGGCAGGTCTGCACGGCGGATTCTTACGTCGGCGACACTAACCCCGATTTGTTCAGCGTCAACTTTAACTGCGGCACTGATGTCGTTCATAATCTGTGTCCGTTTTTCCGAAAGCAGTTCCTGTAAGGTACTACGACCAAGAATTTTGCGGATGGAAGAATTAACGATTTCCGCCAGTTTGCTTTGTGCCTGATATTCGGTGCGTACGGTAACATAGAATTTCAAAGGATCAATGATCCGATAGCGGGTAAAGCTATCTACGTCCAGACGCTTTTTATCATTTAAAACCACTTCCTGCGCCGGTGGGTCGAGGTTAAGCAGGCGAGCGTCATAGAATACGACGTTCTGAATCATCGGAATTTTAAGCTTCAAACCTGGTTCTTTCA
Organism: uncultured Azospirillum sp.; assembly: GCA_964463185.1. GTDB lineage: Bacteria > Pseudomonadota > Alphaproteobacteria > RF32 > CAG-239 > JAFUYI01. Next base: position 9,939 of record CAYXBH010000031.1, read on the forward strand.
CCACCCGAACCGGTCGGCCGAATTGCAGAACCAACGCCTGTTCACCCTGACTAACGGTATAGATACTACTAGCTGCCGTAATTACCACAACGGTGGCCAGAACAGTTAATACATATTGGATTTTACTCATTTGCAGCGGCTCCTTTGGCAGATTTCGGTGTGTTTAACTGCAAAAGAGGCAGAACGCTGCCGCCTTTTGCGGACGGATCCAGAATAACCTTATCCGAGTTTTTCAGGACATTTTCCATTGTTTCCAGATAAAGGCGTCTTGCGGTAACTTCTTTGCCTTTTTTATAGGCCTGATAAACTGAGTTGAAACGCTCTGCCTCACCTTTTGCCTTGTTGACAACGGCCTCTTTATAAGCCTCGGCGCTTTGCAGAACCTGCGAGGCCTGGCCACGGGCGTTGGGTACGACTTCATTGCGATAGGCCTCAGCCTCGTTCTTGTATCTTTCCATATCGGCCTTTGCACGCTGAACTTCGTTAAAGGCGTCGACCACCTGTTTTGGAGGGTCTGCTTTTTGCAGTTTGACACGCACAATTTCAACACCGGACTGGAAGTCGTCGAGCACCTTTTGCAGCTCAAGCTGGGTGTCTTCTTCCACTTTGCCTCGGTCACCGGAAATAATCGGCATCATTTTGGACTGGCCAACGATTTCGCGCAAAACGGATTGGGCGGCAACACTTACCGTCTGATCTGGACTGCGCATGCTAAAGAGATAGTCTTTGGCATCTTTAATTCGCCAAACCACGGTAAGGTTAATGTCAACGATGTTTTCGTCGCCGGTCAGCATATGGCTTTCGGTAAAAGCATGGGAGACATTGGAGGCTCGGCTACTTTCCGCAACACCGAGATTGATGCTCCGTTCCTGGGTCATGCTGACTTTGCTGACGGTTTCAATCGGGTAGGGCAGATGATAGTGCAATCCGGGAAGAGTCGTAGCAACATATTTCCCGAAGCGGAGCACCACTCCCTGTTCGTTGGTTTGCACCTGATAAAAACCGGAAACCAGCCACAGGGCAGCGATGGCACCGATGATCAGCTTATAACTGCCGCCGAACTTAAAACCGCCGTTGTTTTTAACCTGGCGAAACTTAACGACTTTTTCCTGCCGAGCGTTGCCCGGCCACGGGGTGTTGTCGCTGTCGTCCCACGGATTTTTGTTTTCAGCCATATTTTACACCTCATAGTTTACATATTGCATTAAATCCATATATAATATAAATGTATTCTAAAAACAATTGATGATACCACAATATCAACAGGAGAGAACAATGGAAAAAGAGCTGCGCCACATTGCCGGACAGTATTTTGCCCCCGAAACGATAGAAAGCGTCAGGGTTTTTAAAGGCCACGCCATCGTTACACTGGTAAACGCAGCGGAAGATGCCAGTTGTGCTGAAGCGTTGGAAAAAGCATTGAAGCAATATCCGGGAGTGGAAAAAGTATCGGTTGTCTATACCTCTG
>CAYXBH010000032.1:0-3860 GCA_964463185.1 uncultured Azospirillum sp.
CGACTCGAAATCGTGTATACGGGGTGACTCGTATCGGGGGTTCAAATCCCTCCTCATCCGCCATTTTAGAAAAAACTCCCGCGAGTGTCGGGAGTTTTTTTGACGGAAGAGTTGTTTCAGACAGTGCCTGCGTGTTTGTCTTTAACGGATAGGGTTATGACTTGGACCTCTAAATTCGTAGCGGTCGCTTATTAAGATGTTCCCCAATTATGGGGTCTTTTTTTGGGAATGTGGTGGAAATGCGGGTTTAAGGTAGAGAAGAAATGGCTAAAAGAGGCTTGGGTAATAAGGGGGCAGATATTGCTTGACCGGAGCCGGAAAGTTCCATATTGTTGTCTTATAAGGTGATAAATTTTATTTATGATTTGTTTCATGGAACTTACCCAGCTTTTGCAATTTAAGACCATTGCCAAATGCAAAACCATGCATGAAGCGGCCAAGCGTCTGCATATTTCCCAGCCGGCGTTGAGTTTTTCCTTAAAAAAACTGGAGGACGAGCTTGGAGTGCGCTTGTTTGAGCGCCGGAAAAATCGGATTTTCCTTAATCAGGCAGGACAACTGGCGCTTACTCATGCCTGTGCGGTCATTGGGCAGGCGGAAGAAATGAAAAATGCTTTTCGCGCCTATGGGCAGAGTAATGATGTGTTGTTTCTCGGTTTTTGCGATGCCGGTCCGATGCGGATGTCGGTACCGCTGCTACGAAAAACATATCCGGAGCTTAATCTGTCGGCGGAAATTACGGAAGATGGCGTATCGGTTCTTGATGGTCTGCTTGCCAAAAAATATGATGCCGTTGTGTCCTTGGAAAAAGCGGAACATCAGGATGTTGTCTGTATTCCTTTTGCCAGGGAAGAACTGATGCTATCCTTGGCAGAAGACGATCCGTTGGTCGGAGAGGCTGCTGTCTGTCTGCACGAGCATACGGATCGGGAAATTGCTGCCTATCGGATTTTTGGTGCATATGAACGGAAAATACAGGGTTTTCTTGACTGGTTGGGAGGTTTGCCTTCGGTAACCGTTTACACTGACTATTTTGTCTTTCGCCAAATGTTGGAACACAAAAAGGTGCTGACTTTCACCACCCGCTTGGTGCAACTGTACCGCAATGATGGCAAGCGGGTTATTGTGCCTTTGACCGACGGCGGAATTTCCGCTTTTTATTGGTTTATCTATCGCCGGGGTGATGAAAAACGGCTCGAGCGGGTTATTTGCTGGCTGGAGGATAGCAGGCTGATGCTGTTAGGCAGCGAAAATGGAAACATAATCAATAAATAGAATTTATCATTTTATAAAAAAACAGTATTAGATTTTATTCCTTTTCCAGTTTATTCTGTCTTTATCGGATTTAATGAAGAGGAGTAAAACACATGACGGATATATTGACAATGGGACGGCGGGGATTTTTGAAAACCGCGGCGGTGATGGCAGCGGTGGCTGTGATGCCGCCGGTGGTTCGAAAAGTACAGGCGTCCGTTACCACCAAAACAGGGGCGGATCTGCCGTTTTTGCCCCAAAAAAGGACACTTGGTTACGGTCGTGCGGCGATGGAGGTTTCCGCTCTTGGTTTCGGCTGTATGGGTCTGAATTATCACCGTAGTAGTAGAATGGATGAAAAACAGGCGGCCTATCTGCTACATCAGGCTGTTGACCGTGGCATTACCCTGTTTGATACGGCCGAAACCTACGGCCCTTTTATCAATGAGGAACTGGTTGGTAAATGTCTGAAAGGCTATGGTGACAAAGTTCAGATTACCACCAAATTTGGTTTTAATTATAACGGAAACAAAGTTACCGGACTTAATTCTTCTCCAAGGCGAATCCGTGAAATGGTCGAGCAGTCACTGAAACGTCTGCAGCGCGATTGCATTGATCTGCTCTATCAGCACCGCTTTGATCCGAACACGCCGATCGAAGAGGTGGCTGGAACCGTTAAGGATCTGATAAAAGAGGGAAAGGTGCGGTATTGGGGAATGTGTGAAGTTTCTGCCACCACCATCCGCCGGGCCAACGGAGAACTGCCACTGACGGCATTGCAAAGCGAATATCATCTGATGTGGCGGGAACCGGAAAAAGATGTTCTGCCGGTTCTGGAGGAATTGGGTATTGGGCTGGTGCCTTACAGTCCGATTAACCGTGGCTTTTTGAGCGGTATGCTGAATGAATATACAAAATTTGATGCCTCCAACGACAATCGGGCGGAGTTTCCGCGGTTTACACCGGAAGCAATGCGCCACAACCTCCGATTTGTTGAGGTCTTAAACCAGTTCGGGCGGTCGAGGGGACTGACGTCGGCGCAGATTGCACTGGCCTGGCTGCTTGCCAAAGCCGACTGGATTGTGCCGATCCCGGGAACGACCAAGTTGGCGCATTTGGAGGAAAATATCCGTGCCGCCGATGTTAATATTTCTGTCGCTGACTGGCAAAAATTGGAAGAAGAACTTGCCGCAGTTGAAATTATGGGGGATCGTTATCCGGCAGACCAGCAGGCGCAAGTCGGGAAATAAAAAGAATAAGGGGAAATGCCCCGGCTTGACGGGGCTTTCCCCTGTTTTATGATGTTGCGGACGGGGCAGTAAAATGGACAGACGAAATTTTATCAAAACCACAATGACGGCAGCGGTGATGATGCCGCTGGCGCGCCTTGCAGGTGCGAATGAGAAAAAAAGCGGTGGTATTCGGATGGAGTACCGCGAATTGGGAAAAAACGGCTTAAAGGTCAGCGCCATTGCTCTCGGAGTGGAGGGATTTCGTTCTAAAAATGTGCAGGAAACAAAGGAAATGATTGATTATGCCGTGGTTAACGGCATTAATTTCATGGATATCTGCATGGCCGATCCGGATATGCTTGCCAACCTGCAGCAGGCCGTAGGTTCGCGCCGGAACGGTTTTGTTATTCAGGGACATATCGGTAGCGTTTGGGAGTACGGTCAGTACCGGCGGACGAGGAATATGACAGCGACAAAGCTGGCTTTCGGAAGAATGCTGGATGCCTTCGGTGGAACAATAGATGTCGGCATGATCCATTATGTTGACGATGTGAACGATTTTGAGAACGTTTTTAACGGAGAAACGATAGCTTTTGTTCGTGAATTGAAAATGTCCAGAAAAATAAAAGCTATTGGTCTGAGCAGCCATAATCCGGAGATTGCCCGGAGGGCGGTTGAAAGCGGTATGGTCGATGTTATTATGTTTTCCATTAATCCAGGATATGATCTGCGACCGTTTGGTGGACATATCAGCTATGACAAACAGCGGCAGGATCTATATGAGTTGTGTGCGGCCAAAAATATCGGGATTGATGTTATGAAGGCATATGGTGGCGGCGATTTGCTCAATGCCCGTCTGTCACCTTTTGGTAAGGCTTTTATGCCCGTGCAGGCATTGAATTATGCTCTTACCCGTCCGGCGGTGGCGGCGGTTATGGTCGGTTGCGACAGTATCGAACAAATTGCAGAAGCACTGGCCTGGTGTGGCGCCTCGGCGGAAGAAAAAGATTACAGTTGGGTTTTTGCTGGTCTTGATGCTCGTTCTTGGAGCGGACACTGCCTTTATTGTGGGCATTGTGCGCCTTGTCCGAAAGGGATTAACATTGCTGATGTCAATAAGTATCTGAATTTGGCTCTGGCGCAGGAAGAAGTTCCTGCAACTGTTCGTGACCATTACCGGCTGCTGAAGCATCATGCGTCGGAATGCATCGGTTGCGGAGCCTGTGAAAGCCGCTGCCCGTTTCAGGTGTCGGTGCGCGAAAAAATGAAAGAAGCTACGCGTATTTTCGGTATTTGAGTATTCAATTGAGAAAGAATGATCATGAACAGGCTTGTGAGTTGGGTAAAAACATTGCCTGAAATATTTATATTTTT
>CAYXBH010000032.1:3960-11360 GCA_964463185.1 uncultured Azospirillum sp.
CTGAAAATTTTATTTTAAAATTTTTTTGAACCCGGATAAGACATAAATCGTTCATGTCTGTGTGTGCATTTTAATTGAATGTTAAGAGAAATTCAGTAAATTAGAAAAAACAGGCATTTCTGCCGGCAATAAAGGACAACAACGGAAGAGAAAAAGATGAAACCGATAAAAGACAAGAAAAAATTTGTCATTGTTCTGATCTTGGCAGCGGTCGCTGTCGGCATTTATTTTAAGTATTTCCACGGTGGGGATGAGATTACCTATATTACCCAGCAAATCGGGCGTCGGAACATAGAAAAGGTTGTCAATGCTACTGGCGAGGTGCACGCCGTTGACCTGGTTACCGTCGGTGCGCAAACAACCGGCCAGATTGAAAAACTTTATGTCAAAGTTGGACAGATTGTTAAAAAAGGCGACATGATTGCGGAAATCGATTCAACAACGCAACAAAATGATGTTGATATTAACAAAACCCGTTTGAAAAGTTATGAGGCGCAGTTGAAAGCGGCCAAGACGTCGTTAAAAATTGCTGAAAGGCAGTATCAGCGAATGCAGAAGCTGCAACAGCAGAATGCTGCTTCTATTGAAGATTTGGAAAATGCCGAAGATGCCTATGAAACGGCTTTGTCCAAAGTAACGGAAGTGGAAGCTTCGCTCCGGGAAACGGAAATTTCCTTAAGCACGGCGGAAACTAACTTAGGCTATACCAAAATTACGGCTCCGCTTGACGGGACAATTGTGTCGGTACCGGTTAAAGAAGGGCAGACCGTTAATGCGGCAATGGATACGCCGACAATTGTGCAGATTGCTGATTTGAGCCGGATGGAAATTTTTATGGAGATATCCGAGGGTGATGTCAGCCATGTGGCTGCCGGTGACAAGGTAACATATTATACTCTGGCGGATATGAATGATATCCGGGAGACAACTCTCAAGTCAATCGACCCGGGGTTGACACTTTTGACCGATGGCCAGTATACGGATACCGAAGTGGTCGATTCCAGCGAAGCAATTTATTATTACGGCAGGCTTGAGGTGCCGAATGAAGACGGTAAACTGCGAATCGGTATGACCACGCAGAATGTTATCTATGTAGACAGTGCTGAAAATGTTTTGACCGTGCCTGCGATTGCCGTTAAAGAAGATGGCGGTGAAAAATATGTGGAGATACGAACCCCGATGGGAGCGGAAAAAAGAAAAGTTGAAACAGGCGTTTCCGATGATTTGAACGTGGAGATCAAAAGTGGTATTAAAGAGGGTGAGGAAGTGGTGCTGGCACGGATGTCGTCGTCCGAAATTTCTGATAAGGCTGCCAGTGTTCGTGGCCCAAGGAGATTTTGATGAACATAATCGAGTTCAAGAAAATCAATAAATTTTTCGGTATTGGCAGCAATCGTGTCCATGTGCTGAAAAATATTGATTTGCAGATTGAAAAGGGCGATTTTGTGGCAATCATCGGCCAATCGGGTTCTGGTAAGTCGACAATGATGAATATTATCGGTTGCCTTGACGTGCCGACCAACGGTTCTTATAAAATCAATGGCGTCGAAGTCGGCAAAATGGACAAAGACGAACTGGCTGAGCTACGTTGCAAAACGTTTGGTTTTATTTTTCAGCGCTATAATCTGCTTAACAATCTCAGAGCCAGTGAAAATGCGGCTCTGCCGGCCGTTTACCTGGGGTTGAACGCGGAAGCGCGTGACAAACGGGCAGTTGATCTGTTGAAAAAACTTGATCTCGGTAACAAGTTAGATAATCGTCCGAGCGAACTTTCCGGCGGTCAGCAACAGCGGGTGAGTATTGCCCGGGCGCTGATGAACGGTGGCGATATTATTCTTGCCGATGAACCGACCGGTGCACTTGATTCCAAAAGTGGCGAAATGGTGATGGATATTATCAAGAGTTTGCATAAGCAAGGGCATACAATTATTCTTGTTACTCATGATAGCAAAATTGCCGCACAGGCCAGTCGGATTATCGAAATCAAAGACGGAGAAATTGTTTCCGATACCCGTAAGGCGGAAGATTTTTACCCGGAAACGGATACGGTGACGGATATTTGTCGCAGCCGGTTTGATGCTTTGAAATACCGTTTTCTCGAATCTCTGAAAATGTCTGTGCATGCCATTTTGGCCAACAAAATGCGTTCGCTTTTGACTATGCTTGGGATTATTATCGGCATTGCCTCGGTGGTGTCGGTGGTGGCACTTGGCAATGCGTCGCAGGCCAAAATCATGGAACAGATCAATTCGATGGGAACCAATACGATAGATATTATGCCGGGAACAAGTTTCGGTGATATGCGTTCCGGACGGGTAAAAACGCTGAAAGTCCGTGACTCCGATTATCTGGCTAAACAGGGGTTTATCGATAATTCGACGCCGAATGTTTCCGTTAGTGGTACGATGGTTTACAGAAATAACTCTCTGACCGCGCAGCTGCGGGGAGTGGGGGCTTCCTATTTTGAAGTCAAAGGACGCAAAATCGAACAGGGTCGCGTGTTTAGCGAAAAAGAAGTGAACGATATGGCTTCAGTGGTAGTTATTGACGATAATACCAAAAATGAAATATTTTCCGATAATCCCGATCCAGTTGGTGAGGTGATTATTTTTAACAAGAAACCGCTGACAATTATCGGTGTGGCGGCTAAAGACAACAGTCCGGGGCCGTCATCGGAATCAATGAATGTCTGGGTGCCTTATACGACCGCGATGTACCGCATTACCGGCAGCAGTGATATCAATTCGATTACCGTCAAAGTGTCGGACAGCGTTAATTCGCAAGTGGCGGAAGAAAGTATTGATCATATTCTGACGACGCTGCACGGTAAAAAAGACTTTTTTATGATCAATACCGACAGCATCAAGCAAACGGTGGAAAGTGCAACTAACACGATGAAGTTTTTGATTGCGAGCATTGCAGTGATTTCTCTTGTTGTTGGTGGCATCGGGGTGATGAACATCATGCTGGTCTCGGTTACCGAGCGGACACGGGAAATAGGTATCCGTATGGCAATCGGTGCTAAACAGGCGGACATTTTGCAGCAGTTTCTGATTGAGGCAATCCTGATCTGTCTGGTTGGTGGTTTCATGGGGGTAGCTCTGTCGATGCTGATCGGTTTTTGTTTTAATACCTTTACGGAAGATTTCGGAATGATTTTTTCGACGGCGTCGATCGTGCTGGCATTGGTCTGCTCGACGGCTATCGGTATTATTTTTGGTTATATGCCCGCCAAAAATGCTTCCAACCTCAACCCTATTGATGCTTTAGCGAGTGAATGAGATGACAAATGTGCGTGCTTTAAAACTGTTGTTGGGATTTTCTCTTTTCTTTTCTGCCGGTTGTGCTACAGGACTGCCGGAGCCGTTGAAACTTGCTGATGAACTGGGATATGAGGAAAAAATTTCCGCAGCTTATAAGATAGATGAAGACTGGTGGTTACAATATAATGATGCCGAGTTGAACAATTTGATTGAAACTGCTCTGGCCAATAATCCGGATTATCTGCGGGCGGCATTAAACATGAGCAAAGAATTATATAATCTAAATTTGGCGACGTCTGACCTGTTCCCGACGGTTTTTGGCACACTTGATGCTTCTTCTCAGCGAAGAATTTATACCAAAGATAAATTTGGCAGTAGTTTTTCCGGTGATCTGGGGTTGAATTACGAAGTGGATTTATACGGCAAAGTACGTAATGAGTGGACGGCACAGGAAATGGAATACCTGGCAACGGCCATGGATAAAGAAGCTGCGCGGCTGACGCTTGTTAACAGTGTGGTTGATCTTTATTTTAACCTGGAATATCTGCAAAATGCGATTGAGGTTACAAAAGAAAACATTAAGGCTTATGAGGATATTCAAAAAATTGCCGAAAATAAGTTTAAGAGTGGCAAAACCGACAATGTGGAATATCTGCAGGCCAGGCAAAGCCTGCTTTCGGAGCGTAACCAGCTACTTAATCTAGAAACTTCTTTCAAGGAGATGACGGCTAGTCTGCAAAATATTCTGAATGTTAGCGGCGGGGTTGATGAAATCGCTTTCGGCAATATTCTTAAACAGAAAACGGTGGATCCGGATCTTAATGTGCCGGTGGCGGTTTTGTCTGGGCGTCCGGATCTGCAGGCGGCAGAATATCGTTTGCAGGGGGCGTTTGAAAACCTGCAGGCGGAGAACAAAAGCTGGTATCCGGAAGTTTCCATTAGTGGTGCACTCGGATCTTCTTCTGACAAGGCGCGGACGACTTTTGACTTTTCTTATATACTCGGCAGTGTTTCGGTCAATCTGCCGTTTCTGGACTGGAACCGGGTGAAGAACAATATCAAAATTTCGGAAGCGGATTACCAGATCAGCCTGATTGATTTCAAAGATACGCTGACACAGGCTTTAAATGAGATTTCCTACTATTATTACGCCTATCTGAAATCAAAGGAAATTTTTGACAATATTGATAAGAACTACCGCAACGCGATGGAAATTACCGCTTATTACCGCAATCGCTATAATTCCGGCAAAGCGGAGTTTAAGGATTTCCTTGAGGCGCTTTATACTGAAAACGCCTTGAAAAAGAACCTGATCGAGCAAAAATACCAGATTATCAAATACGAAAATTACATATACAAAGCAATGGCAGGCCGTTATCAGGTGGTTGGCGGAATATGATTGTGAGCAATCGGCCGCGTGTTGTAATATTTTATAATTTTTGTTGATTTGCCATTTTTTTGACGTTGTTTCATACTGGAGCCTGACGAAAAAGGAGAAAGGCCATGAAACACGGGAAAAATTTTATCCTTGGGGAATATGTCATTATTAAAAAACCGGAACTGGTGGAAGTCGGCGATAATGTCAGGATTGCCGATTTCTGTCGAATATCTTCGGCCTGCAAAATTGGTTCCAACTGCGAAATTGCACCTGGTACATATATTGCCGGTGGCGACGGGAAATATATTTTTGAAATGGGTAGCTATTCCAGTCTGGCGGCAGGAGTGAAAGTCTGGCTTTCAAGTAACGATTATGTCAATGAGCTGGTTACCCATTCGGTTTCCTGTGTAAAGGAAATACGGGGAAACGTGCGGTTGGGGAAATATACCGGCGTTGGAACCAACTCGGTGATCATGCCTGGCAACGATATTCCGGAAGGGGTTACCATCGGTGCTTTGAGTTTTGTGCCGTCAGGATATAAATTTGAACCGTGGACGGTTTATGCCGGTCGGCCGATCTGTTCGATAAAAAAACGTAACCGTGCCAATATCATGCAGACTTTGGCTGCAATTAAAGCCATTGAGGTTTATGAGGAAAATTCCGGGGAGGAAATATTATGTGCGGAATAGTTGGATATGTAGGCAACGGAGCTGTCAGTGATATTTTGCTCAGTGGCCTGAAAAATCTAGAATACAGGGGATATGATTCGGCAGGAATTGCGTTAAACGATAATGGTAAAATAAATATTTTCAAAGCGCCCGGTAAGCTGGGAAATCTGTATGCGGAAATGGAAGGGAAAAAGCTGCCGGCAAGCGGTGGTATCGGGCATATTCGCTGGGCAACTCATGGGAAAGCGACGGCCGATAATGCCCATCCGCATTTGTCAAACGATGGACGGTTAGCGCTGGTGCATAACGGGATTATTGAAAATTACAAGTCGCTGCGTGAAGAGCTGGAAAAAGACGGTTATACTTTTTATTCCGAAACCGATACGGAAGCAGCAGTGCATTTGTTTGAGCGAGAATATAAAAAATGTGGCTCTTTAGAGCAGGCGGTGTTTGCCGGCGTCAGATATCTGGAAGGTGCGTTTGCTTTTTGCATTATGCATGACAGCGAGCCGGATAAAATTGTTGCTGTGCGGCAGAATGTACCGTTGGTTGTGGGGTTGGGTAAAGAAGAAAATTATATTGCCAGTGATATTCCGGCAATTGTCGGAAAAGTGCAGCGCATTATTTGTCTTAATGACGGAGAAATAGTTGTTGTTGCCAGAGAAGATGTAAAAATATACGATTTTACAGGAAAAGAAGTCGAGCGTCAGCCGGAGTATATCGGTTTTAATCCGGAGGTCATCAGCAAGCGTGGTTATCCGCATTTTATGCTTAAGGAAATTAACGAGCAGCCGGGGATCGTCCGTCATTTGTTGCAGGATGCTTATGCCGGTAGAGGTGATATTCCGTTTCTGCCGAAAGTAAATGCGGTGGTGGCAACCAAGGTCGAAAGGATAGAGATCATTGCCTGTGGCACCTCCTTGCATGCGGCGGCGGTGGCTGGTTTTGTATTTGAGGAATGGCTGAAAATTCCGGTTTCTGTCGTTGCGGCCAGCGAATATATATACCGTCGATTGCTGACGGATGAGAAAACGCTGGTTATCGGCATTTCCCAGTCGGGGGAAACGGCAGATACGATTACGGCAGTCAAAAAAGCTAAAGAAACCGGTGCTCATATACTGGTGCTGACTAATCGCGAAAATTCCAGTATTGTCCGCTATGCCGATAGCCTGCTGCCGCTTAAGGCGGGGATAGAGGTTAGTGTGGCGGCAACCAAAACCTATACTGCACAGTTGGTCTGTCTTTATCTGCTTGGCCTGGTGCTGGCCGGATATCGGCAGAGCCTGTCGGTGGAAGAATTGAAAAAACTGCGGGCGGAATTGCAGCATCTGCCGTCCAAAATGGAAAACGTGCTGGCAGAAAGCGAAAAAATAAAAGACTGTGCAGAAAAGCTGAAAAATTACCGGCAGATGATTTATGTTGCCCGTGGTATTAACCTGGCAACGGCAATGGAAGGTGCTTTGAAACTGAAAGAAATCAGCTATATCAATGCAAACGGTTATCCGGCCGGTGAGCTGAAACATGGGCCGATAGCCCTGCTTGATGAAAATATGCCGGTGTTGGCTGTTCTTACTCCGGGTAGCCGGATATATGACAAGATGATTTCAAACTGTGAGGAAGCAAAGGCCAGGCATGCGGTTTTGGCAGGGGTTACGTTTGACAACGATGCCGATGCTGCTCGGATGTTTGATATGATGTTGACTGTTCCCGTGGTGGCGGAAGAATTTTCTCCGCTGATTTTGGATTTGCCACTGCAGTTGTTGGCTTATTATATCGCCGTGGCGCTTGGACGGGAAGTCGATCAGCCGCGTAATCTGGCCAAGTCTGTTACGGTAGAATAGCCTCTTTTTCTCTGTCGTCTGACAGATCTGCCATCAACTGCCGGGTTTTGGTTATTTCTGCGCGGACTTTGTCAGCGGCCTGCCTGTATTTGGTTGTTTCATAAAGATAAAGAGCGTCGTGATAACAGGCCAGAGCTTCTTCCAGAGCTTCGGTGTTGGCGGAAATTTTTCCTTCTAGACAGTGAATACGGGCAATTTTTTCTTGTATTTGTGTCCAATGGAGCGTTTGGGTAACGAGTTTTTGCCGGTT
>CAYXBH010000033.1:0-11198 GCA_964463185.1 uncultured Azospirillum sp.
GGAAAGAGAAAATTCAAGATGTATACGAGAAAAGAAGAAAATGAAAACAGGAAGGAAAATGTCCGGGTGCAAAAATACAGATGAAAAGTGAAAATATATGAAAAACAAGGATGTTTTGTTTGATGCTGATGGTTGATGAGCAGTTATCTGCCATGATTTTTCCGTTTTATGTTGCCTTTGAAAATAAAAAAAACTATATTTATATGAGAAAATTAAAAGGGTAATTATATGCACAGAATATTATCGGGAATTTTTATGTTTTTGTTGGCCGGGTTGATTTTTACGGTCTTTTTGTATGTTGCGTCGATCGTCATTCCCGTATTGCTGCTGATATGTCTGGTTGGTTTGGGCTGGCCTAAATACAAGCAGGGAAAAAGCGTTAAGTTAATGTTTGGGCAGAAGTATTCGCACAATGCCGCTCCGAAAGGGGAGATTATCGACGCAGAATATGAAATTATTGATGATGGTAACCGTTAAATGGAAGGTGAGAATATGAAACATATTGATAAAGTATTGGCTTTTGACATAGGGGGAACAAAAATTGCTTATGCTTTAGTTGACCGAAAAGGTTCTATTTTGAACAAGGTTATTCGTCATCCAACTCCTGCCGCTCCGGGCGCGGTTGTAAAGCTTTTGAAAACGATTATTGCTCAATTTGAAGATCAGATTGATGCGATTGCCGTATCAACGGCAGGGACGGTTGACCGGATAAATTCCCGGATTACTGGTTCTGCGGGTAATATGCCGGAAGGGTATGTGGATACGGATTTTAAGGCTTTGTCCAATAAACCGGTCATGGTTGAAAACGATGCCAACTCGGCTGTGTGGGCAGAGTATATTCTGGGCAATGCCAAAGGATATGACAACGTTGTCCTGCTGACGCTCGGAACCGGTGTTGGGGTCGGCATTATTGCTGACGGAAATCTTTTGCTCGGCAAGTCGGGAGCAGCGGGCGAAGTTCACTTTCCGGTTCGTTATGACAACAACAGGTTGTGTGGCTGTGGACGTTATGATTGTCTGGAGATCTATATGTCGGGAAAAGCGCTCGGACTTGAAGCCAAGGCCGCCTATAAAGATGATAACGCCAATAGCTATATGGTTATTGATGGCTTAAAACAAAATTCCCTGCCAGCAGTTACCGCTTTTCACAACTGGCAGGAAATGGTAAAAAACGGTATTGTACTGTTTGCCGATATTTTTGATCCGGAGGTTATCCTGCTTGGTGGATCAATGGCGCATTTTATTGATTATAAGCGCCTGAATGAAGAGGCTAACAAAATGATCGTAACGATGCCGTTTGAGCTGAAAGAGGCCTCTTTTGAAAATGATGCCGGGCTAATCGGTGCTGCGCTTTTGTGTGTACAAAAATTGGAAAATGGTTTTTAAATCGACTCTGCTGCCGTTTTGACTGTTGTCAATTTTTTTGATTCTGTAGCCGGCAAAGTTTCCGGAAACGGCAAGTGTGTGCGGCTGTTGTCAGTGGGTGGTTATCATTGGTGTAGATGTCTATTGTGATCGTAAATAATCAATTTCTGCAGTGTTGTTTTTTTGCCAGAATGTAGTCAGATAGTTTTGTTCTTTTGGGCTTTTTCCCAAACGGATGGTATAGGCCGATGTTTTTTAAAGGGTCATCGTGAAATTCCTACGCATGAGCTTTTGAATAAGCATATATAGAAAGAAAACAAGGTTTATCATAATCACACAAAAAAGGCTGCCACAGACAGTGGCAGCCAGAAGTTTTTGAGAGTATTTTCTTTAGAAATGATATCTGACACCGACAGAAAATTCGTCAATGGCATCGATGGCAGAATGTTGCGTATATACATGGTGATACATACCGCGAACAGACCAGTTTTCATCAAAATTGTACTGGAGGCCGAGGTTCAGACGATAGCCAAGGCTTTCTTCTTTGTCAGAACCTTCACCAACTTCCCTGGATTTTAATTCGTATTCACCAAGACCAACACCGCCAATCAGGTCAACTTTGCCTTCGCAGCCGAGTGGCAGGTAACCCAGAAGGTCAAGACCATAGGCCTGGAAACCGGTTGTAAATTTTTCGGCACCTTTGGTGTTCGTTTCTTTTCTGGAGCGCTGATAGAAAGCTTCGACTCCGAAGTTTTTGCTCAATTTTGCACCGGCAACAACGGTCAACGACTGATAATCGTCTTCAATGTCGTTTTCGATATCATAGGCATAGTCAAGAGTGGAATAGTTAAAATCCAAACCAACATAGGGGGTAGTTTCTGCATTAGCGTTAGCGGCAAATATGCAGGCGACGCCGGCCAACAATAAAGTTTTTTTCATGGTCTTTAATCCTTCTAATTGTTAAATTTGTAGTAATTACACTATTGCATGAAACACCTAATTTATCATCTTGTCAAGCATGTATTGCTAATATTTAGATTTAAAATGTTTAGGAAAAATGAGTTTGGTATGAAATATGTTACGTTGAACAGCGAGGAAAAATTTGCTTTCGGTGGGTATGCGAAATATGTGCCGAAAAATGCTTTTGCCTGATATGCGGATGGGAAAACGAACCATCTTTGAGAGGTGTTTTTTTAGGTGATTTTTTTATTTTTAGCGTTTATATTGGTGATGTTGTGTTTGTTTTTGGGGGAATGATGGAAAAGATATTATCGGAAAAGCTGGTTGAGATTGTCGAATCGTATTCGGAAATTGTGGAAACGGAAATTGACCGGGTTATTACCGACAGCAGGCAGGCTGTGGGCGGTGCTCTGTTTGTCGCTCTGCATGGAGAAAACTTTGATGGGCACGATTTTGTGGCGGACGTGCTGACAAAAGGAGCCGAATTGGCGCTGGTGGAAAAACTGATGCCGGGAGCGCCGGCAGACCGTCAGGTGGTGGTGAAAAGTACTTTGGAAGCGTTCGGCAAAATAGGTGCCTACAACCGTTTTTTGTTTAAGGGAAAAGTTATTGGTCTGACCGGCAGCGCCGGTAAAACCACGACCAAAGAAGAAATTAAATTCGCACTTGCCCGCTATGGTAGCGTTTATGCCACCCAAGGTAATTACAACAATCATATTGGGGTGCCGATTAGTCTGTGCGAAATGGATATGAAAACCGATTATGCAGTGATTGAGATGGGAATGAGCGCAAAAGGCGAGATTTCTTATCTGACCTCTCTGGTTCGGCCCGATGTGGCGCTTGTTACCAATGTTTATCCGATGCATGTAGAATTTTTTGACAGCTTTGAAGGGATTGCGGAAGCCAAGGCGGAAATTTTTGAGGGGTTGCCGGCGGCAGGCGGAATTGCGGTTATCAACGAAGATACCAATTTTGCAGATCTGTTGGCTAGGCGAGCGGTGGAACACGGGGCAAAAATTGTTGGTTTTGGCCGAAACCATCATTATCAGGGAAAGTTTGAATTGGAGCAGACGGGCGATGCCCAACTGTATAATGCCTGGGCAACGCTGGCGGTTGTGGAGGCTTTGGGGCTTGATCCTGCGCCGGCGGCGGAAGCACTCAAAAATTTTGGTGCTTTGCCGGGAAGAGGAAAAATGTATCATTTGAAGTTGTCGGCCGGCGGCACGGTTATTTTGATTGATGACAGCTATTCCGGGCAGCCGGAAGCTATGAAAATTGCCATTGACGGGTTGGATAAAATGCCTTGCCGGGGGCGGAAGATTGCGGTTCTTGGCAAAATGGCCGAGCTGGGGGTGACTTCTGAAGACCGCCATAGGGAAATCGGCGAGTGTTTGGCCAGCAGTTCCGTCGATATTGTTATTGGGGTCTGCCCGGAGATGAAGACGGCTTTGGCGTGTCTGCGACCGGAGCAAAAAGCTCATTATTTTGAGAACAAAGACGGCGTGGCTGAATTTTTGGTAAATAATCTGTTGCAAAATAACGATATTCTGCTTATAAAAGGAGCCAGATATTCTTCAAAACTGTATCAGGTAACAGATGCATTGCTGAAAGGTTTGGAATAAGCATGAAATGTCCGTTTTGCGGTTCTTTGGATTCTCAAGTTAAGGATTCTCGTCTGGCCGAGGACGGCGCCTGCATTCGCCGCCGGCGCGAATGCCCGGAATGCGGCTCGCGTTTTACCACTTTTGAGCGGGTACAGCTTCGCGAACTGATCGTTGTCAAAAAAAACGGCGAAAAAGTCCGGTTTGACCGCGATAAGCTGGGGCGTTCTCTGCTTTTGGCTGTGCGTAAGCGTCCGGTTTCGTCTGAGCGGGTAGAAAAGGTTGTTACTTCCATCCAGCGCCGGTTGGAGAGCTCCGGCGAAACGGAAATCTCCTCCCGGATGATTGGCGAATATGCAATGGAAGCGCTGGCCAAGCTCGATAATGTTGCGTATGTGCGTTTTGCGTCGGTTTACAAAGACTTTTGTGAAGTCAGCGATTTTGAAGAGTTTGTGGCACAAATTGATGAAATGAAAAACAAAGCCCAAGAAGAAGAGGAATAGCAAATGGCAAAATTCGTTTCCGAAAAGATAAAAATGAAGAGTGCTGCCCGTCTGGCTGCCGTTCAGGCGACATATATGGCTGCGTATAGCCAACTGCCGGTTGACGAGGTGATCCGGGAATTTTTAAGCGGCGAGATTGGCCGTTTTGTTATTGAGGATAATCCGGACAACGGTAATGAGGAATTTCGTGAAGTTGGGCCATTGGATAAGGCCTATTTTGAAAAACTGGTACGTGGCGTGCATGCCAACAAAGAGGAGCTGGAAAAATCGCTTGACCGGTTTCTTAATTCCGGTTGGTCGCTGGAACGCCTGGATGGAACACTGCAGGCACTGTTGCTTTGTGCCGTGTATGAGATCTCGCATACTCTGGACTTGGATGTTAAAGTGCTGATCCAGGAATATGTTGATATGGCTTATGCTTTCTTTGCCAAGGGTGAGCCGAAAATGGTCAATGCCCTGCTGGATCAGATTGCGCGGGAAATTCGCAATGTGTAGGGCATAAAAGGAGAAAAAATGGTAAAACTGAAAATATTTGAGTATCCTGATCCGGTGTTGAAACAAAAATCCGAACCGGTTGAAAAAGTGGATGACAATATCCGTCATTTGCTTGACGATATGCTGGAGACAATGTATGCCGCTGCCGGGGTCGGGTTGGCTGCGCCGCAGGTGGGGGTGCTGAAACGGATTATTGTGATTGATACTCACGACGGGGAAGAGGGCGAAAAACCCTGTCCGCTGTTTTTGGTTAACCCCGAAATAGTTGCCCAGTCGGAAGAACAGGTGTCCCACGAGGAAGGTTGTCTGTCGGTGCCTGAGCAGCATGCGGAAGTGATGCGTTATACCGATGTTAAAGTGCGTTATCTCGATTATCAGGGGCAGGAACGGGAAATTGAGGCCGACGGGTTGAAAGCAATCGCCCTGCAACATGAAATAGACCATCTGGACGGGATTTTATATATTGACCGCATCAGCCGCTTGAAAAGACAAATGTTGTTGAAAAAACTGCAGAAAATGCGCGCTGGAGAAAAAGAAAAATGAAAATCGTATTTATGGGAACGCCAGAATTTGCTTTGACGGCATTGAAAAAACTGGCGGTGGAGCATGAAATTGTTGCCGTCTATACGCGAGAGCCGAAAGTGGCCGGTCGCGGTAACAAAATCATCAAAAGCCCTGTCCATCTTTGGGCGGAGGAACAGGGAATTGAAGTACGGACACCGAAAACCCTGCGGGTTGAGGAAGAACAGAAGAAGTTTGCTGCCTTGAAGGCTGATGTGGCCGTGGTGGCGGCCTACGGGCTGATTTTGCCTCGGCCTGTTTTGGAAGCTTTTCCTCTCGGCTGCGTTAATATCCACGGTTCGCTTTTACCTCGCTGGCGCGGTGCAGCGCCGATTGAGCGTGCGCTGGAAGCGGGCGATGAGAAAGCGGGGATTACTACCATGAAAATGGATGCAGGGTTAGACACTGGAGATATGCTGCTTAAAGGTGAGGTGGAAATTACGGCGGACATGACCGGTGGCGAGTTGCGTGAAAGACTGGCAGAGGTCGGTGCTGATTTGATTGTACGGACTTTGCGTGAATGGGATAATATTGTGCCGCAAAAACAAGATGATACCCTTTCCTGCTATGCGGTAAAAATTGAAAAGGAAGAAAGTTTGCTTGATCTCGGGGTGCCGGCTGCGGTGCTGGAGAGGAAAATCCGCGCTTTTAATCCTTCGCCAGCGGTTTATTTTGAACATAAGGGCGAAAGGTTTAAAATTTTGCGAACGGTTTTTAGTAGCGAGAATGTTAAACCGGGAGAAATTGTCAGCCGGGGCGGGCATCTGTTTGTCGGCTGTGTTGACGGAACGCTTGAAATCACGGAGATACAGCGGCAGGGAAAAAGGGTGATGAGCGTCGCTGAACTGCTCCGAGGATATGAGTTTTAAGTATGATGGGAAGGAAGAGCCGGGCAAAGTGGTGGTGCTGCCGGTTGTCGGAGATTGTCAACGTTAGCGTTGGTGCTATTGGCGTTGTAAGATTCTTTCCAAAATGACGTTTGGTGAAATATACGAAAAATATAGGGAAAAACGTAAGAAACTGAAAGAAAAGCTGAAACAGGTCAGGAAATTTTGAAAAGCAAATGGTGTCGCCTTTGGGAAAAGTTGATCGGAAAAGTGAACTTTTTTCTTTTTCTTTCGTTTCAAGGGGTGTATGAAGGTAAAAAACAGGAGGAAAAAATGAAAAAAATTTTGAGCGCTGTTATGATTTGTGTGTTGTCTGCGTCACCGGCATTTGCCGGGCCGGATGGGCGTTTCTTTCAGCCGCGGCCGCCGCATCATACACGCCCGATGGTGGTTAGACATCATCATGGAAATGTCGGTTCTTATATCGTGTCCGGTCTTGTTGGGGGTGTTGTCGGCAGTTTGCTTGCCGGCAGCGTTTCTTACGTGGTTCAACCCGCACCGCAACCACCTACACCGCAGCCAGTTTATGTTCCTTCTTATAACAGCGGGGTAACCTGTACGACGACAGTGGTAAACGGGGTTGCCACCCAGAGCTGTACCAGCCAGCCGGTGGTGGTGAACAGCAGCACGGTTTATTATTAAAGATTTGTTTTTGAAAAACGCCGCCCTTGACAGGCGGCGTTTTTCATGTGCTTTTTTTTTGCAAAATTCAGAAATTGTAGTTGAGTGAAAATGCAAAGATATTTATACGGTTGGAATATTCAGCGTACATTGCCCCGCGGGAAGTGTCACCGAGGTGGTCGCCACGGAGGGCAACTTTGCTTTTATCGGCATCGATGTATGTATAGCCGAGGTTGAAGGTCAGCTGTTCGTTGTACTGATATTCGAGCCCGACGGAATACCACAGGCGGTCGGCATCGGGAATGCGCGGGGTGCGGTATTCGTCGCCGACGGCGCTTTTGTCATATGCCAGACCGAGGCGCAGTTTCCACTGGTCGTCAATCTGATAGCTGGCACCGATGGCGTAAAAATCGGTATCTTTCCAGTTTTCTTCGGTAAAGCTTAAATTGGGGGTGGTTGCGCCGACAACATTCAGGTTTTTGAATTTTGACCAGAAAACGCGACTGTATTCGGCCATTACCGCCCAGCGTTTGTTGAGCTCGTGGTAGATGCCGGCGGTGAAACTGGCCGGGGTGGTTAGGCGGGCGGAAATATCCTGATTGAGTCCGTTTGGTCCGAGAGCCCCCAGTTGTGAAAGCAGGCCGTCCGCCCCGAGAGCACCGTCAAAAGAAACGTCGCCTTTCAATTTATGACGAACCTGGCTGCGGTAGCCGAATCCGACGCGGGTTTGCTGCGTAAACTCGTAAAGAGCGCCGAGCTGGTAGCCGACGTCAAAAGTATCGCCTTTTAAGTTGGCATTGTCTTCAATGATGCCAGTAGAGGTAACCTGGCGGACGCCGTTGCGCAGAATTGCCTTGATATATTGGAGTTGCATGCCGGCGCCGAGCGATAGTCTGTCAGTGGTCTTATAGGCAGCCATTGGGGTAATGGTTACTGCAGTTACTTTGGATACGGTGCCGTGAAAACGGCCGGCCCAGTTGCTGTCATATTTGGTGATCATGCCATAGGGGACGTTTAGGGAGACGCCGGCGGTAACTCTGTCGTCCAGTTGATGCGACAGGTAAAAATGCGGTGACATGGCAGCATGAACAATGTTGTCGATATAGCCGCTTTCATCGCCGTATTCGTTAAAAGCGTTTTTAGCGGTGGAACGCGGAGAAATCCAGGTGCCTCCGAAATAAACATGAGTGCCCGGATGTTTGGTCAGCGCCGCCGGGTTGTAGAAAGAATAGGAAATGTCTTCCGCTCCGGCGGTGGCTCCGGCAAAAGCGTTGCCCTGGGCGGAAGCTGATTGTTCTTTTAAGAAAAATCCAGATGCGTTGGCATTTGAACAAGCAAGTATCGCAGCAATGGCGGTAAATGTAAATAGTTTTTTCATATCAGTAATCTTTTTGTAGTTTTAGCCTTGCAACATTTTGCAATGCCGGAACCGCAGAAGGATTGGATATTATTTTTTATGTCTACTGCCGGAAATTCCGTTTGCTTGAAAAAACGAAATGTTACGACTGAAAATTTAAATAGCTTACCATGAAAAATCAAGCTGTTAAATTTATCCCCCTGTATATCTTGCGAAAAATCGTTGTTTTTCAATGTGTTATTTTTAAGAAGATAAGGTCGTCGGCGGGGTTGGTTTTTGTACTTTACAAACTTTGTCCGGAAAGGGTAGACTAAAGCATACCAAGAAATTGCGGAGACTGTTGTTTTGCGACATTTTGTAAGATTTTGTTTGAGAGTCGTTTTCACTTTTTTTAAGGTCAGATGTTCTGTTGAATTTGACGAAAAGAAACTGCCCGAAAAGGGTGTTTATGTTGCCAACCATGTGTCTTATCTTGATCCCGTGCTGCTGTTTGCCTTTTTGCCCGGAAACCCCGTATTTGCCTTAAACGGGCATCTTTACCGCAACCGGCTGATCCGTTTTTTGATGCGAACGGCCGATGTTTTGTCTTTTAACCCGATTGAGCCGGGGGACATCAAGGAGCTGATTGCCAAAGTGGATAGTGGTCGTTTGTGTGTTATTTTTGCGGAAGGGCGGGTTACCGAAAGCGGCGGTCTGATGAAGATTTATGAGGCGCCGGGATTGGTGGCCGACAAGTCGGGGGCGCCGATGATCCCGGTATGGATTGAAGGGCTCCAATATGGGTATTTTTCCAAAACCAAGGGCAAGTTGCCTCACCGGCCGCTGCCGAAAGTGCGGATTATTGTCGGCCGACCGTATCCTTTTAAGCTCAAAGACGAGCTACGCCGTCAACGTGACCATATCAGCAATGAAGTTTACATGATTTTGCGCGAGATGAGCTTTGATGTACGCTATAATCCGAATATTTCTCTTTTTGCCCAGTTGATGAAAACGGCCAAGGTGCATGCCAAAAAAGGGCTTTTCCGGCGGCCAAAATTTGTTGAGGATATACAGCGCAAGCCGCAGTCTTATCGGGACATTATTGTTAAATCGTTCGTGCTCGGCAAATATTTCAAACGGCGGACAGAGTCGGAGGAACATGTCGGGTTGTTTTTGCCTAATTCTATCGTGGCTTTGTGCAGCTTTTTCGGGTTGACGGCCTATGGACGGGTGCCGGTGATGCTCAATTTTTCGGTTGGTGCCAAAAATATGGTGTCCATGTGCAGAACCGCGCAGGTGCGGATGGTGATTACCTCGCTGACGTTTATCAAAACCGCCAAGATGGAAGAGGTCGTCAAAATGATGGAAGAGGCCGGCGTCAGGATCGTTTATCTGGAGAGAATGGCCGGAGAGATAACTTTGTGGGAAAAAATCAACGCTTTTCTGAGGTATAAAATCAAACGGGTGCCGATTAAGAAAGGCGGTAACCGGAAAGCGGTGATTTTGTTTACCTCCGGTTCGGAAGGTGCGCCGAAAGCGGTGGTGCTGAGCCACGCCAATATTATATCCAACATCAAACAGATGTCTTCGATTGAAACAATCAATATCACCGATACGGTATTTAATGCACTGCCGATGTTTCACAGCTTTGGGCTGGTGGTGGGAACGTTATTCCCACTGCTGGAAGGGGCAAAACTTTTTCTTTATCCGTCCCCTCTGCATTACCGCGTGGTGGCGGAAATCGTTTATGAAATTGGCGCTTCTATTATGTTTGGAACCGATACGTTCTTCCGTGGCTACGGTCGGATTGCTCATCCGTTTGATTTCCACAATGTGCGCTTTATGTTTGGTGGCGCGGAGGCGGTTAAGTCCGATACCCGCAATATGTGGATGGAACGGTTCGGCATTCGTGTGCTGGAGGCTTACGGTGCAACCGAATGTTCGCCGGTGGTCAGTGCCAATAACCGTATTTTTAACCGTTTTGGTTCCATAGGCAAGCTGTTGCCGGCAATTGAATATAAAATCGAGCCGGTGCCGGGAATTGACAGAGGCGGGGAGCTGGTAGTGCGTGGCCCGAATATTATGATGGGGTATATACTGCCTGAAAATCCGGGGGTGCTGGTGCCGTTGAAAGACGGCTGGTATCATACTGGTGATGTGGTTGAGATTGATGAAATCGGTTTTGTTTACATCCGTGATCGAATTAAGCGCTTTGCTAAAATTGGCGGCGAAATGGTGTCGTTGAATGCGGTTTTGGATATGGTATGCAAGGCCTATGAGTCGGCCGGTGATTTTCAGTACGGGGTGGTGGCCGTTCCTCATGAGAGCAAGGGGGAGCAGATTGTGCTGGCGACCAATAACAGAAACGTAATCCAGGAAGAGTTGCATGCTTATATCAGGACAAATGCCATGTCCGAACTCTATCTGCCGAGAGTGATTCTTTATATGGACAAGCTGCCGGTCTTTGCCACCGGTAAAGCGGATAATGTTATGCTGAAAAAAATGGTGTTGGAAGAAATGTCCCGATAATGACAACAGTGTGGAAACGGATGGTGGTGCAAAGGCTGTTTTTTAGCCACGGATAAGGCTGTATCTATGTGGAGATAAGGAAAGATTGACTTTTTGCTATTATGCAATGTGTTGCCTGCAGTTTTAATTATTTTATGAAACAAGGTATAATAAAAGCAGTTCCCAGTATGGACTATTGTGAATTGCGCTGTTTGGCATACAGGGTAAAATCTGTTATTGAGGAGAATGGACATTTGTTTTTTATTAATGCTCAATTAAAGAAAAGTGTTGTTTTTTAATACCTTTAAAAACACTCTGTTCCATAAAACATAGTGTTTTTGTTTAACAATCATTACACCAT
>CAYXBH010000034.1:0-5867 GCA_964463185.1 uncultured Azospirillum sp.
CTGATAAGTTTGATAAAGGTCGATCTTCCCGAGCCAGAAAGCCCGACCAGCCCCACTTTCTGCCGAGCCGGAATGGTCAACGACAGGTTGTTAAAAAGCGGTGTTCGCCCGCCGTAGGCAAAACAGACCTTGTCAA
The DNA here is from genome assembly GCA_964463185.1 of uncultured Azospirillum sp. GTDB lineage: Bacteria > Pseudomonadota > Alphaproteobacteria > RF32 > CAG-239 > JAFUYI01. The sequence goes on from CAYXBH010000034.1 coordinate 137, forward strand.
AGACGATTTCCGCCTTGCCGGCTCTCAGCGTTTTGGCGCCCGGTTTGTCGACGATTTCCGGTTCGACCGCCAGCGTTTCCAGCGCCGAGCTGATATTGCCGAAAATCTGCGCCAGATTGGTGTACATCCACGACAACGCAAAAGCCAGATGAGAAACCGTCATAAACAAAGTGTTGGCATAAATAAAATCGGTAACGTTGATAACGCCGGTTTTCAGCATAAAGATGGAAACAATCAGAAAACCGGCCAGACTCAGGGTGGTTACGGTTTGCTGGATAATGCGGATTATGCCGGCCATATTGCGTTCTCTTGTTTCCGCCCGCCGCAGCAGACGCAGGGCCTTCAGCAAGTTTATTTTTTCAAAATTGAAATTGGCAAAGCTTTTGATTTCACTGTAATTGGCCAGCGCATCAACGATGGTTCCATTGGCGGCGCTGGTCTGACGACCGGTTTCAGTGCCAAGACGGCGGCGGATTTTGCCCAGTTTCTGGCTGACGGGGATAATCAGCGTAACATAAACGGCCATCACAAGAACATAATAGCGGCAGACCAGACCGAGCGCGACCGTTTTGACCAGGATGTTGCTGACGTTGTAAAAAAGCTCATAGCAATAGCCGGTCAGGTTAAGGGTGTTGTTGGCCAAAAGCTGCACTTTGCCGGAGATATTGCCGGTCATTTCGCGGGTAAAAAAGAAAATCGACTGCCGGTTGACGTCTTCAAAGGTGTCTTTCACCACGATTGTGCGCATTTTGGGCATAAAACGGGCAATGACAAACATCGAGGTTTCCGCGATCACGGTGCCGGCCAGCATAATAACGGCAAACAAAAAGGCATAATGAAACAACTGCCCCCACAGATTGGCGTTTTCGCCCATTTCGGCCACGGTTTTGTAAATTTTTGCGATATAGTAGGGACTGACGGTTTCGGATATCTGGCGGACGAATATAAGCACAATAATGAGCAAAAAATACCATTTGAACAGCTTAATGTAATGCCAGACGAAAAGGGAGGGTGTTTTTTCCATTTTTTCAAACTCAAAATTGACTCTTGCCGCTGAATGTATTAACATTGCAAACAAAGCCAATGTTATCACAAAGGACCGCAAAATGGAAACACAATATTACACCGTTGTTGAAAAGCAGGATTTTTTTGAAATCATCGAAAACAAGTATGGCGAGCTGGCAATTTTTATTGATGCCCGCGACGGTGCCCCGGTCAACCCCGTACTGGAGTTTGACGGCAAAAAGACGGCGCTTCTGAAACGCGACGGCAGGCTGGCCGTTCGTCTGGATAATATTGACGAAGAAACCAAAAGCCCGCTGGCAGAAGCAGAATTTGTCATGATTGTTGAGCTGCAGGGCAAAATGGTGGAACGCGTTTATGCGGTGCCTGTTGACAATGTGGAAGAAATCGTGTTTAAAGGGCGTCAGACCCGTGCGGACGAGCTGATTTTGGCCAAGAGCAAAGAAGATGTTATCAAAAGCTTCGGCGCCATTCATTGCTGGACCGGTGGCAGTTCCGAGAAAAAATAAGAAAAGGCATATTGATGATAGGTTTAGTTTTAGTTACCCACGGCAATCTTGCCAATGAGTTTGTTGCGGCCATGCAGCACGTTGTCGGCCCACAGGAAAACGTGGCCACTGTCTGCATCGGTCCCGAAGACGATATGGAGAGCCGCCGGCAGGAAATTCTTGATAAAGTCAGTTCGGTTGACGGCGGCAGCGGGGTTGTAGTGCTGACCGATATGTTTGGCGGCACGCCCTCAAATCTGGCCATTTCGATTATGGACAAGGCCAATGTGGAGATTTTGGCCGGGGTCAACCTGCCGATGCTGATTAAGCTGGCCTCGTTAAGAAAAGACAAAAACCTGAAAGAAACGGTTTTCGGTGCTCAGGAAGCCGGCAAAAAGTATATTAACGTCGCCTCGCAGATTCTGGGGGGCTGAGATGTCGGACAACAGTTTTTCCGTTGAGCTGGAAATAAAAAATATTAAAGGCCTTCATGCCCGGGCGGCGGCGGCATTCGTCAAAACCATCGAAAACCTGGATGCCGGCGTTGCTGTGGAAAAAGCCGGTTTGACCGCCGTCAGTGGTCACTCGATTATGGGGTTAATGATGCTGGCAGCGTCTAAAGGCTCTGTTATCAAAATCACGGCCGAAGGTAAAGATGCCAAAAAAGCGATAGATGAACTTTCCAGCCTGATAAACAATAAGTTCGGCGAAGATTAACTTTCGGATTATCCCCCTTGTTTTCCGGCTGTTTGCACTTAAATAAGCGGATGTGGCTAACAGATTTAACAAGGAGTTTGCTATAGACCAAAAAAATCCGCCACTCAGGAATAATCTTAATAATCTTCCAATCAGCCGAAAAAAAGCGTCTGCAGTTGTGGCAAATAAGCAAGCCTGACAAACAAAGAAATCCCTCTCTTCCCAAAGATGTTGCACCATATCGGAGCTGAAGGTACAATTCACCCAGCCTATAGCAGTCGCTAAGGAATATCCGGAAAGCCAAGCCGTCCGACAATCGGCAGTTTAAGTGCCGGCGGATAAAAGTCCACACCAAACGAAAGCCCTAAAATACCAAGTTCGATTCCCTCTTTTAGCCCAACGGTCAGCGATACCGCACCGAAAATAGAAGCCTGATAACCGGTGCCACTCGCCGTCGGCGCATGAAAAATCTTGTACCCAAGGAAATCCTTACCGACGGCAGTCGGTGGCAGCTCAATCGTCAGTTCGGGCACCTCTCGCAGAATATAGGCGATAAAAGTGTTACTGTTCGGTCCCGGCCACAAACGGTAGTGGTCAGCAAACGGATATTCCCTAACGGCTTTTTCAATGGCCGGAATTGCTTTTTCCGCAGCCCTTCCTTTCAGGGTTTGCAGCAAAATGGGCTTTTTGCCGTACCAATAGCGGTCGGGGATGTCCTTTTTGGCAGAAACGGTGCTGTCACTGCCACGCAGATTCCAAGCGGTAACCTGATAAATGGTATAACTTTTTTCGTTCTTTTTCTTAACCGCAACCCAAGGGTGGATGGCAAAATATCCCCGCCAGTTGTAAGTGCGGGCGGCATAAACCTGGACAACCGCTTCTTTTTCAAGCAAGGAATCCGGCGCCAAACCAGCACTGCTACGGTTGGCATCCCGCCAGTCGACATAATTGAAAGTGGCGTCATAAACGACAAAGGCCACTATCCCTGCTGCCAGAACAAATAAAATATAAAGAGGTCTAATTTTTTTAGTCATGGCAGATAATCGTATTGTTTTTGATTTCCCAAAATTCGGCATAGCCGTTGAATGCAGAAAAGATTTCCGGATTAGTGGCGGTAATGAAAGCTTGCAGGTCAAGTTCTCTTATTTTGCTCAGCAGTGCCTCTTTTTTACCGTCATCCAGGTGAGCGCAGACTTCGTCCAACAGCAACACCGGCGCAAATCCCTGATTGACAATCTGGCATTTTGTCTGAGCCAGGATAATACTGACCAAAAGTGATTTCTGTTCGCCGGTCGAACACAGTTCTGCAGGCATTCTTTTTTTCTTGTAATAAACCTTAAAATCACAGCGGTTAACGCCGTCAATGTTGTCATTATAAAGAACGTTTTTCCTCTGCCCGGCAAGCTTGTGGCGGTAATAGTCTTCCACTTCCACCGCCGGTAGGGTATCAAGCATCTGTTCAATGGTGCCGTCAAGCTCCATCTGAACATCGGGAAAAACATCATCCGGTACGTTTTCGATAAAACGATTCAGCCGCGCAATCTGTTCTCTCCGGGCTGCGGCAATTGCTACACCCGTCGCCGACATACTTTCCTCCAGGCTCAAAAGCCAATTAGCGTCAGCGTGACCATTGGTGCTTTTGATCAGTTGGTACCATTGTTTGTACAAGAGCTCAAAAGTCGAGATCCGTTTGGCATGTTCAGCGTCAAAAGCGTAAACTAATCGGTCGAGAAAACTCCGCCGCGGCTGAGATCCACCGCGAAACAACCTGTCCATCTGCGGGGTCAACCAGATAGCCGAAAGATATAGCCCCAGTTCGCTTTGGGAAGAACTTTTCTGTCCGTTTATCTTAACGATTCGCCGGTCAAAATGGCGACTTTCTTCTTCTGTTTCCCGGATGTTTTTTTCAACCGCAGTGCCAATTTCAAATTCTTCCCCGTTTTTGCTGACAATAGCGGAAACCGCCCAACTGGTATTGCCAGGCAGGTAGCTCTCGTCAATAATCGCCGGCATAATCCGCCGGATATCAGCTAACCTGGCGCTCCTCAGTCCACGGCCGGGTGTCAGAAAAGAAATGGCTTCCAGAATATTGGTTTTGCCACTGCCGTTTTCGCCAGTAATAACAATCGGATGCAATCCAGGATTAACTCTAAGAAAAGCGTAATTCCTAAAATCGGTTAAAGTCAGGCGAGTAATGCCTGACTTTAAAGAAACAACTTCTTTGATGTTTTTGACCAGACTGTCCAAAGATTATACCCTCATCGGCATCAGAACATAAATAGCGCTGGCGTCTGAAGTATCATGGATAACCGATGGCGAGGAGTCGTCTGCAAAACTGATCTGGACGTTTTCGCCTTTGACTTCGGCCAGAATATCTAAAAGATAACGGAAATTATAGCCGACCTCAAGCGGTTCGCTATCGTATTTTGCTTCCAGTTCTTCCCAGGCGCTGCCGAGATCCGGGCTCGATGTGGTGATGACAACCTTGCCTTCTTCTGTTATCATTTTAATGGCACGGGTTCTTTCCGCAACGACCGAAACGCGGTCAACAGCATTGGCCAGTTCTTTGACTTTTACTTCCAGCAGTTTATCATTGTCGGTCGGAATCACCCGTTCGTAATCGGGATAAGTGCCATCGATCAGCTTGGAAGTCAAAATAACTTCTTCCAAAGTAAAGCGGACTTTGTTGTCTGAAAGGGAAATTTCGATATTTTCAGCTTTAATATCGTCAAGCAGCTTGCGAACTTCGCTGATTGTTTTCCGTGGAATGATGACGCCTGCAATTTTTTCTGCACCCTGAGGCAGCGGCGATTCGACACAGGCCAGACGGTGTCCATCTGTGGCGACAATTCTCAGCACTTTTGCAGAACCTTCGTTTTTGGCGTGGATATAAAGGCCGTTTAAGTAATAGCGTGTTTCTTCGGTGGAAACGGCAAACTGTGTGCGATCGATAACATCTTTCAGCTCTTCTCTGTTCATCAAGAAATTGATCGGCAATTTGTCGCCAGAAATAACAGGAAAGTCCTCAACTCCGATCGTCGAAAGGACAAATTTGGAACGTCCTGAAGCAATACTCAGCTGGCCTTTTTCGTCAGGGAAAGTGATTTCAACTTCCGCTCCGTCGGAAAGTTTACGGACAATGTCATACAACATATGCGCCGGCGCGGTGGTGGCACCGGTTTCGCTGATGCGAGCATCGACAATTTCCGTGATTTCGGTATCCATGTCGGTTGCCTTAAAGCTGATGCCGTCACCCAAAGCTTCGATTCGCACGTTTGAAAGAACCGGAATGGTGTTCCTTTTTTCGACAATACTTTGCACATGGTTGAGAGTTTTTAACAAAATGGCACGTTCAATAACAAATTTCATGACCTTATTTCCGAATAAATTGTTTCAATGAAAAGACAACAGCCTTTTTTAACTGTGAAAAATGATAACACAATATTGTTAAAGCAAAATTGAAAAAGACGAGTCGTCAACAATTTTTTACATAACAACGGTCTTTTTTAGAGTAAGTTTCCGGT
>CAYXBH010000034.1:5967-9623 GCA_964463185.1 uncultured Azospirillum sp.
GAGTCGTCAACAATTTTTTACATAACAACGGTCTTTTTTAGAGTAAGTTTCCGGTCGAAAAATCTACTTGCAGCAAAAACCGCAAACCGGGTTTTGAGCCGATGGTTTTTATGCCCGCTGCGGTGTGTACTGACCTTTTTTTCAATCTTTATTTCCTGAAAATGCTTTTTATCTGCCTTTTTCTACGTCTGGATCAGACCTCTGGAGCATGAAAAGACCGGTCATAAGCCGGCCTTTTCATTAAACTTCTCAGGCCTCCAGCATACGCCGCAAGCTGTCGATGTTTTCGGCCAGGCTCTTATCTTCAAGGATCAGTTCTTCCACCTTGCGTACCGCATGCATAACAGTAGTATGGTCGCGATCGAACTTACGTCCAATTTCCGGCAACGAACGCGATGTCAACTGTTTGGCCAGATACATAGCAATCTGGCGCGGCCGGGCAACCGTGCGAGCACGGCGCGAAGACTGCATTTCCTTAACCGAGATATTAAAATATTCGGCCACTTTTTTCTGGATCTCGTCAATCGTGGTGCGGCGGTCATAGGAACGGAGCATATCTTTCAGCACGTCCTGAGTTGTTTCCAGCGAAATTTCTTTTCCCGACAACAGCTGTGCATGGGCTGCCAGCCGACGCAGGGCACCTTCCAGTTCACGGATATTGGTGGTGATTTTCTGAGCCAAAAATTCGGCCACTTTATCAGGCAGTTCACAATTAAATTGTTTGGCTTTTTCTCTTAAAATACCGATTCTCAGATCAAAATCGGTCGGATGGATATCAGCCACCAGCCCGCAGCCGAGCCGTGAACGCAGGCGTGATTCTATACCTTCAAGATCGGAAGGAGATTTGTCTGCAGAAATAATAATCTGCCGCCCTTCTTCAATCAGGGAGTTGAAAGTATAGAAAAACTCTTCCTGAGTGGAGTCTTTGCCACCCATAAATTGCACATCGTCCACCATCAGCACGTCCACCGAGCGGAACTGTTCCTTAAAAGCGGCTGTGTCTTTGTAACGCAGAGCACGGACGAATTTATACATAAATTTTTCAGCTGACAAATAAACAATATTTTTTTCCGGGTTGCGCTGTTTGATGTGCCAAGCAATGGCATGCATCAGGTGAGTTTTGCCGAGACCAACACCAGAATATAAAAACAGGGGGTTAAAAGGAATATTGTCAGATTCTGCAACTTTGCGAGCGGCTGCATAAGCAAATTCGTTGGTTTTACCGACTACAAAATTGTCAAAAGTATATTGCGGGTTAAGCGGTCCCGAGAGGGATTGTCCGGATTCATTAAAAGCCGCATATTCCGCAAAAGGCAGATTATCTACGCCGGACTGATAGATGTTTTGTGGCGCCGGGCTGTTGGGAATTTTTTTCATAAAAGAACGGCAGGAAGAGTTATGAATGCCAATTGTCGGATCTTCCGTCGCCTGAACGACAAAATTTATACTTTTAATGGCCGGGTTTTTCTTTTCCCAGATTTTGTGAATGCGGTCGGAATAATTGGTAATGACCCAGTTGCGCATAAAACGCGTCGGAACACAAATATTCATGATTCCATTGGAAAAAGATCTGATACTTAGCGGCTTCAACCAACTGTTAAAAGCTTTTTCTCCCACTTCCGTTTTAAGCTGACTGCAAATTTGTCCCCATTCGTTCCGAACATTATCTTCATTGTTCATTATTGCTTCTCCGGGCATTTTAGAAAAATCCTTCTCTCATAGTCTGAAAGTTAAACCATACAAATAATTTCAATTAAAATAAACCTGGCTGCGATATTATTGCCCAAAACATATCGGTTGTATTTATTGAAATAAGCTTCAAAAATAAACGTACCGTCATATTTTGTCGGTCTACGGCATAATAATTTTCAAACCGCCCACACGCTGCCGCTTTGTCCGATTAACCAGGATAAGCCGTATTACTGTTAGGATAGCAATGTCCGTTTGGCACATTTTCTGATAAACGTCAAAACGTACACCGGTTACTTTGTCAAAGGTTCAATTTTTTGTTCTTCCGGTTTGGTCGTACCCCCTTTCGGTCAACGTCTTTCAGGTTTTCTCCTGATGTCGCCAGCCTTTATCGGTTTTATTTCACCAAACCTTGCAGGACTAATCCTGTTGGGTAATGTTTTCCCTAAGAAGTTTTCTTGTTTGGGCAACCTTTGCAACAATCCGTTCCAGTTTATAAATTAACGAATTATTAAGCTAATTATTAAACACAGAACAAAATAAAAAACAACAGAACATTTTTAGAACATTGTAATTAAATTTCTTGACATATGTTTTCCAAAGAGTCGCCTGAGATTCATTAAAAAAGAAAAAATTTCAAACAAAAACAACCACTTCTTGCCGGACTTTACCCAGAAGAATGTGGTTGTAAAAAAGAATATCTTTAAAAAACTAAAGAGCTTTGATTTTCTTCGACAAACGGGAAACTGTTCTAGCCACTTTGTTCATCGGGAAAACCCCTTTGCGGACAGATCTCATCAGTTCGGATTCCGCCGTTTTGAAAGCGGCAACGGCAGTTTCTTTGTCTTTGGCAACAATAGCGGCTTCTACTTTCTTTACAAAAGTACGAACCCGACTTTTGCGGGCGCCGTTAATGATGCTGCGTTTATTGTTGCGGTTAATTCTTGTTTTTGCCGATTTATGATTGGCCATTTTATTTTTTCCTGTACAAAATTAAGTTAATCACAAATTTTTCTGATAAACTTTATAAACTCTGAGCCCTCTTTTAGTCAACAACAATTTTCACTAAAATTGCTGAATTTCCTATTTTTTTACCATCTCAGCCAGATTCTGGTGGAATTCGTCCGAGGCAATCGAGCTTTTGTAAACCTGTTTCTCAATTTCCAGACCTTCTTCCAGATTCGTATTGCTAACAGCCGTTTTTATCAGCTCTTTTGAAGTGTTGACTGCCAGATCGGGCAAGGAAGCAATCCGTTCCGCTGTGTTAAGAGCTTCATTGAAAAGGTAGCGGAGAGGGATAATCCGACTGACGATTCCACAACGTTCCGCCTCGCTGGCATTCATGGCGCGGCCGGTCAGGATCATTTCCATGGTTTTGGCCTTACCGATGGCATTAGGCAGGCGCTGAGTGGCACCAAATCCAGGAACCATGCCGAGGCTTAAGTCAGGATGCCCGAAACAAGCGCTTTCGGAAGCAAACACAATATCGCAGGCCAAAGCCATTTCGCAGCCGATTCCGAGGGCATATCCGCTAACCACGGCAATCAACGGTTTTTTGATATCCGCTATTTTTTCAAAATTTTCATACATTTCTTCCAGTATGGAGGGATTGACATCGGCAATAAACTCATTGACGGCAAGTCCGGTTGAAAAAGCTTTGTCGGTACCACGGATGATAATGACCTTGACGCCATCATTCATATCCATGGAGGTAACAGCATTGGCGATTTCGGCCAACAGTTCCCGGGTGATGGCATTCAGACCGTCGTCGGTACTGATGGTGATGATGCCTGTGTTGTGTTTGATTTCAATAATGACTTCTTGATTCATTTTCTTATCCTAATTTTTGCTTTTGAGGGTGATTCTGATTAAGAGTGGTGCAGTTTTTTCGCAGACGATATCCAACTGCTCGCCGTCCCTTTCAAAATGAAGACTGTTTTTATCCTGTCCGGTAAAATGCCAGCCGA
>CAYXBH010000034.1:9723-10976 GCA_964463185.1 uncultured Azospirillum sp.
CCGTCCCTTTCAAAATGAAGACTGTTTTTATCCTGTCCGGTAAAATGCCAGCCGAGCTGGGGTAGGGTTTCCAAATAAAAATCTGAAACTTTTTTAAAAGAGGCTTTTTTCCCGCTGAGATAAGCTTCGACAAAGCGGCTTTCATCGTTTCCGAAAGAAACGTCATTGCCGGGTACCTGCTGCATGGCGGGAGCTGCCGGTATGTCTTCCATACCTTCGATAAATTCGGTGGCCACCACCGGAGCCACAGCCAACCAGCCGGCCAGTAGCAAGCAGATTAAAAAGTGGAAGATGTTTGTTTGCTTTCCTTTTTTCATTTTTGTTTCACCGGGCAGTAAAAAGTTGAACGTCCTTCCTGTACAATTTTCCGGATTCCACCACCGGCCAGCGCGCCGCAGGTGCAGCCGGGACAATGTTGTCCTGTTTTATTGTAGACACAGTGAAGGTTTTGAAAATATCCCAGACTTCCGTCCGGTTGGTGATAATCATGCAGGGTCGATCCGCCGTTTGCAATCGCCTGGGCAAGAACGAGCCGAATACTGTCAACCAACAGACCACATTCTTTGCGGGAAATCCGGTTGGCTGCTTTTGTCGGTCTGATACCGGCGGCAAAAAGAATTTCGGAAGCATAGATATTGCCGATTCCCGCCACCAGTTTCTGATCAAGCAGAGTCGGTTTAACGGCGGTTTTTCTTTTTTGCAGCCGTTCATGAAGATAATCGGCAGTCAGCTTGTCGTCAAAAGGATCTATGCCGGTCTGAGCCAGCTCTGGCAGTTCGGTGATTTTTGCGCTCGAACAGCAATCGATAAAGCCGAACCGGCGCGGGTCGTTAAACACTAGAGCGCCGGCCGAGGTCCGGATAATGACATGATCATGCTTTTCGGGTTCAAAATTGTCATTGTCGAAAGTTTTTATTTTGCCACTCATCCCCATATGCCAGATGATGCTCTGTCCGTTATCAAGGTTAATGACGATATATTTTCCTATCCGCCGGTAACCGGCAATTTTCGCCGGACAGACTTTTGTTTCAAAGTCAGCAGGTATTTTTTTGCGAAATCTGCGTTCACGAACAATAACTTCCCGTATTTCGGCGTTTCCGATAAATTTCTCGATTCCGTTTTTTATTGTTTCGACCTCGGGCAGTTCCGGCATAATACTTCACCACACTGATTACTCACATAAAACTACTTTTCATTATAGAGAGCCTGCGGATTTTTTCAACGACTTTATAACTGTTGCCAGAATTTTTATT
>CAYXBH010000035.1:0-10944 GCA_964463185.1 uncultured Azospirillum sp.
TGCGAAAAATCGCAATAACAGCCGTCCCTCACGGCAACAATCAGGGTGTGTCCCAGTTCGGTCAGAAAATACCACCATCCGACGGCAAACAGAATATCAAAAACGCGGTCCACCCACCGGCCACATCCAGTGCTGCCCGGATAATCCGGATATGTACGGGTGGGGGTAAAACGGTTGTTCATGTCAGCAGGCTCCCTGTTGCAAACGAATATGCCAACCAGTATAAAACCGCTTGTCGCCTTATGCAAGGAATGTTTCCGAAAGTTGTTTACAAATCATCTGGTTCGTTTGTTTCACTTGTATTTTTTAAAAATTGTTTTATTTTCTAACCATAAATGGAGAACAAAAGAAAGATGAATAAGTTTGATACTGGCTGTCTGAAAGCCGTAGTTTTTGATTGGGACGGAACTTTGGCGGAAACCCGCACCCCGCGTCTGTGGGCAGTTAACCAGATTATGGTGGAATACGGCCTGCCTGACTGGGAAAGCACGCGCCCATTGCAAAACAGATATCTGTCCTTCATGGACAATTTTCCTCTGGTTTTCGGCAACCAGGCGGTAGCCGCTTATGCAGAATATTTTGATCTCTATAAAGCTAATGTCGCGCAGATGATAAAAACCTTTCCCGGTGTACGCGAAACTCTGGATTTTTTCCGTGCACGCAGCGTCAAAATATCCATTATGACCAACAAAGACCGCCGGTTGTTGGATTTTGAGTTGCCGCTGTTGTTTGATTCTACCCTTTTTGATTGCATTGTCTGCGGACACGAGGCTGCGCACGACAAGCCAGATGCCGCCCATGCCCTGGCGGCGCTCGACGGACTGGTTGCCAAAGAAGAAATATCGCCGCAAACGGTCTGGATTGTCGGCGACAGCGTGCTGGACAGCATGACTGCCGAAGCCGTTGGCGCGCTGCCGGTGCGGATTGCGGGAAAATGCCCGCAGGAAAACGATTCGCAAACAGTGTATTTTGACAATTTTCAACAATTCTACCGAGCAATAACTGAATAGATCCAAAAGGAAAGACGGCATGAAACAAAAATCAGACAACGAAGAACCTCGTTATTTGCAGCGGGGATTGCTGGTAGCGACAATTTTGCTGCTAGCGGTATTAAATTATTTTTATTTCCACGATAAAATCTCTGCCAACAACGAACTGATAACCAGATATACGGAGGAGGTCGACCCCATGGAACAATACCGCAATCCGGCGGTGGCGGGGCTGTTTTATGCTGCCAGGCCGCAAATTCTGGATAGTGAAGTCAGTCAGTATCTGCAGGCTGGGGACGGCTCCTATGATAGTCTGCCGAAAATTTTGATCGTCCCCCATGCCGGTTACCGCTATTCGGCACCGGCTGCGGCTCATGCCTACCGTCCGCTGACGGATTTTGCCGGGGAAGTCAAAACCGTGATTTTACTGGGACCGTCGCACCGGGTGCCGGTTGACGGGGCGGCGCTGGCAGCCGTCGATTATTTTGCCACCCCACTCGGGCGGGTGCCGCTCGACCGGGAAAAAATAAAAGCGCTGGCGGCAAAACCGGGCTTTGCCGTAAACAACACGGCTCATAAGGATGAACATTCGCTGGAAGTACAATTACCCTTTTTGCAAAAAGTATTGAAAAATTTTAAGATTGTGCCAATTGTGTATGGCCACGCCGATGCTCGGACAATGGCGGAGGCTCTGGCGCCTCTTTTACGTGAGAAAGGAACGCTTTTGGTCGTTTCCGCCGATCTGTCGCATTACTATCCCTATGACGAAGCCAGAATGATGGACGGCGAAACGGATGCACGGATCAACAGCGGCAATGCCGATATAGATTATCATCATTCCTGCGGCGCCGGAGGCATCAATACGGCGTTGCTTTTGGCCAAAGATATGAACCTGCGTCCCAAAACCCTGGCGCTGATCAATTCCGGTGATACTTCGGGCGAAAAAGAGAGCGTGGTCGGTTATGGCGCCTGGTCTTTTGAGGCGGTGGGAACGCTTGAGCGCGAAACGGCGGCGCTGGCCGATTATGCGGCTGCCTACGGGCAGGATCTGTTAAAAATAGCCCGTGTCGGTCTGGAAGAGGCAGTTTTGCACAACCGCGTCTATATCCCCGCCCGCGACGACTATTCCAATGCCCTGTTTGATAAAGGGGCGTCTTTCGTAACTTTAGAGAAAAACGGCGGCTTGCGCGGCTGTATCGGCTCGCTTTATCCCCGTCGGTCCGCAGCAGCCGATGTTGCCGCCAACACTTATGCTGCGGCCCTGGAAGACAGACGTTTTACTGCGGTTGAGGCCAGCGAGCTGGCGCAGATAAAAATATCAATTTCTCTGCTGACGGATTTTGAGGCTGTAGACTACCATGATGAAGAAGATCTGTTGAACCGGATAAAAGCCGGCGCCGACGGGCTGGTCATCCGCGACGGCCGCCGGCAGGGGCTGTTTTTGCCTGCGGTATGGAAGCAATTGCCGGATAAAAAAGAATTTTTAAATAACCTGAAGCTCAAAGCTGGCATGAGCCCGAGCTACTGGTCAAACGGCATCAGGGTTTACCGTTTCAGAACCGTGGAGATAAAAGAAAATGAAAATTAATGGATATGAAATCAAATATAACAAAGAAGAACTGCGTCGCAAAATTGAACGGGAAACTCTTGATGTTGAACTTATATCTCCGGGTTTTGAAGGTTTCAGGAATTTAAGCGAAGGCAACCAAAAAGCTCTCCGGCACCTGGTCGCGGCTGCCAAAATAATCAATGACGTATCGCTGGAACAAGATCACCCCTTAAACCGCACGCAGAAAAAAGCACTGGAAGAAGCAGCCGCGGCCGACGATCATGCGGCTCTGGCGCTAGCTTTGTTCAATTCCTTAAACGGCGTTGCCGGTTTTAACGGCATTGACAAAGAGCCGGTGGAAATTTTTGAAGGCATACATCTTTTGCCGGGGCACAATTTTTATCCGGCAGATATGTCGGCGGAAGAATTCCAAAAAATTCTGCTTTCCATGCTCAAAGCGGGTAAAAGCGAGGAAGTCGCCAGTATTTTAAGTGCCCGTACAATGGTACGCCGCCAGGGCAACGAGCTAATGGCCGTGGACTATACAGAATATTTTGCCAAAGAATTTTCTCTTGCCGCCAACGAACTGGAAGTGGCTGCCCATTATGCCGATGACGTGGCTTTCAGGGATTATCTCGGCTGGCAGGCGCAGGCTTTGCTTCAAAATAACCCGGAAATGGATATGCTGGCCGACAGGCATTGGGCAGTGCTGCAGGATTCGCCGCTCGAATTTACCTTAAGCCGCGAAAATTATGACGACGAGATTACGCCGGCCGTTTACGATAACGAAGAATTGAAGCGCCGGCTTGAAGAAAACGGCATTGAGGCGGTTTCCAAAGATACTCTCGGCGCCCGTGTCGGTATTGTCAATAAAAAAGGCACGGAGCTGATTCTGCAGTTTAAGAAACATCTGCCCGAACTGGCTTTGAAAATGCCCTTTGCCGGTACCTATCATCAGCACATTCTGGACGGGGAAGAGCTAAAACAGACCATGGTCGATGTTGACCTGGCAGATTTGGAAGGGGATTATGCCCAATGCCGCGGCGGCATTACCACTGCGCAAAACTTGCCCAATAACGACAAGCTTTCGGTCAAAACCGGCGGCGGAAGGCGCAATGTCTATCACCGTCAGGTGCGCATGAGCGTGGACAAGGAAAAAGAGCGCAAACTGCTGGAACGTCTGGTTGATCCGGCGTTGCACCGTTATTTTGACAGCGAAGCCGACCATTTATTTGTTATTGGGCACGAAAACGGGCATTCGCTTGGCCCGGACAGTTCATATCAGAATGCACTCGGCACCTATAAACATATTATCGAGGAGCACAAAGCGGACACGGTATCGCTGGCCTTTATGCCTGAATATGTCAGAGCCGGCATCATTGACGAAGAAACGCTGAAAAAAATTTATGTCAGCTATATATGTGGTCGGATGTTTTTAACCGCCCGCCCGCATTTGATGCTGCCGCACCGCATGGGTGAACTGATCCAGTTCAATTATCTCTGCACAAACGGCATTATCCAGGAAACCAAAGACGGCAAAATAACGATAGATTTGGACAATGTGGGAAATGTGCTGAACCGCCTGCTTGAGGAAACAATCCGCATCCAGCTGTCAAAGTCAAAAGATGACGCCGCCGCTTTTGTTGAAAAATATACTGAGTGGTCGTCTTTGTCGCAGAAAATTGCCGCCGTCAGACAGGAACTGGGCGTCAAACCCTACAAACGGATTGTTCGTCATTTTTAATGGCTTGGCAAAACTGTTAAAAACAGCTTGCACAAATGCCGGCTTTGGCTCATTATAAATGGCATCGGACAAATAAGGGATAAAAAGCCTATGTTCAAAAAATTGATAGACGGCGAGCTAAGCCTGAAAAACACTTTCTGGAAATTCGGCGTACTCGGTATGCTGACCGTCCACTTGGTGGTTAAGATATTAGGTGCCATGCTGTTTCACAAACTGCGCGGACTGACGATCCTCAGCTACTACACAACCCGGAAATATGGTTTGGAAACGTCGACCGTCATTCTGACCATATTATATTTCAGCTCTCTTTGTTTTCTGCTGTTTTATTCCGGAGCGATGGTGATTGGCACTTGGCGGAGCTCTGCCGAATATAACCGCAGTCTGTGGTTCCGCCACCTGGCCAGGATCTTTATGATATTGATTGTATTCTTTGTTTTGAAACACGATCTAAATCTGTAAGGAATTTGGAGTATGAAAAAAATAGTTTTAATGATAACCCTTTTGGCACTGTGTGGCTGTATTGCCGGAGAATTTACCCCTCAGCGCAACCGTCTGCATGATATGAACAGCGATCGGGAAATTTGCAATAATCATCCCGAACGTTGCATTGACGGTGTTGCCGTAAGGCCGTAAAGATTTTTTAAAGAGGAAAAAATGGAGCCACAGTTTATTCATCTTCGGGTGCATTCTGCTTATTCTTTGTTGGAAGGGGCGATGAAAATTCCTGCCCTGATGAGCTGTGCCGCAAAAATGGGGTATCCTGCCATTGCAGTTACCGACACCGCCAATATGTTCGGGGCTAAGGCCTTTTCCGATTATGCTCCCAAAAACGGTATCAAACCGATTTTGGGTGTTCAGATGTACATCCGTAACAGTGATGCCGACGATATGCTGAAATCCAAGGGGCGTTTGGTCGAGCCGGACAAAATCATACTGCTGGTCAAGAATGCCGAGGGCTATGCCAACATCTGCAAACTGATGAAGATTGCCTATCTCTGCGAAAAAAACTTTGCCGAAAAACCACAGATACGGCTTTCCGATCTGAAAGAAAACGGCGCCGGACTGATTGTCCTAACCGCCGGTATAGATGGCACCGTCGGCCGCTTGTTGCTTGAAAACCGGGCACAGGAGGCGGAAGAGTTTCTACTCGCCTTAAAAGAAATTTTCGGCGATCGGCTCTATATGGAAATTTCGCGTATCGGATTGGAAAAAGAAGCCAAAACCGAAAATGCCTTTATTGACTTGGCTTATAAACACGATATTCCGCTGGTGGCAACCAACGAAGCCTTTTTCTTTGATACCGATATGTATGAAGCGCACGATGCACTGGTATGCATTGCTAAAGGCGAATATGTGGCCAACGAAAACCGGGAAAAATATTCTCCCAACCAGCGTCTGAAAAGTCCGGCCGAAATGACGGCTCTGTTTGCCGATTTGCCAGAAGCGGTGGCCAACACCGTCAATATTGCCAAACGCTGCAACTATGTTTTGGAATATGTTGCCCCGCTGTTGCCTGTTTTTGAATGTCCGGAAGGCAAAACTCAAAACGAATTTCTGCGCGAGGAAGCCTACAAAGGGCTGGCGCACAAGCTAGAAACTCAGGTTTATTTCGATGGGATGACCGAAGCGGAAAAAAAGGATATCGACGAGCGCTACTACGCCCGGTTGGAATATGAACTGAGCGTGATTGAAAAAATGGGCTTTGCCGGCTATTTTCTGATCGTTTCGGACTTTATCCGCTGGTCGAAGACACACGGCGTGCCGGTTGGGCCGGGACGTGGTTCCGGCGCCGGTTCGATGGTGGCGTGGTCGATACAGGTTACCGAGCTCGATCCCTTAAAGCTGGAGTTACTGTTTGAACGTTTCTTAAACCCGGAACGTGTCAATATGCCCGACTTTGACGTCGACTTCTGCCAAGAAAACCGTTATAAAACTATTGAATATGTGCAGAACAAATACGGTTTTGACCGTGTGGCGCAGATTATCACATACGGCAAGCTGCAGTCGAAAGCTGTTATCCGCGATGTGGCGCGGGTACTGCAAATGCCCTATTCCCAGGCCGACCGTATCAGCAAAATGATTCCGCCACCAGTGCAGGGCAAACAGCCGAGCTTGCAGGAGGCTCTGGAACAAGTGCCCGAACTGGAGGAAATGCGTCAGAACGATCCGCAGATCAACAAGTTGTTTGACATTGCGATGAAACTAGAAGGCTTGTACCGCAATCCGGGCGTACACGCAGCCGGCGTTGTGATCGGCGACCGCCCGCTTGAACAGTTGGTGCCACTTTATAAAGATGCCAAGGCGGATATGCCGGTAACCCAGTATGATATGAAGTATATCGAGTCGACCGGATTGATAAAATTCGACTTCCTGGGCTTAAAAACCCTAACTACCATCAAGAGGGCTGTCGATCTGGTTAAGGCTAACCACGGGGTTGAGCTGGACATGAGCACAGTGTCGCTTGACGACAAGGATACCTATGCATTGCTGCAGCGGGGCGACACTGCCGGTGTATTCCAGTTTGAATCGGCCGGAATGAAAGATGTCCACCGCCAGATTAAGCCAGACCGTTTCGAAGACCTGATCGCGATTGTGTCGCTCTATCGTCCGGGGCCGATGGATAACATTCCGAGCTACATTAAACGCAAGCACGGCGAAGAAGAAATTATCTACCTGCACCCCAAGTTGGAGCCGATATTAAAAGGCACCTACGGCATCATGATCTACCAGGAGCAGGTTATGAAAATTGCCCAGGAACTGGCCGGCTATACGCTGGGCGGAGCGGACAAGCTACGTAAGGCGATGGGTAAAAAAATCAAGGAAGAAATGGTTAAGCACCGTAGCATTTTCGTTGAAGGCGCGGTCGAACGTGGTATTGAACGCGACACTGCCACCAGCATTTTCGACCAGATGGAAAAATTTGCCTCTTACGGTTTCAATAAGTCGCATGCGGCGGCCTATTCGCTGATTTCCTATCAGACGGCGTATCTCAAAGCTCATTATCCGGTTGAGTTTATGAGTGCCACCATGAGCCTCGATATCACCAATACCGACAAGCTACAGTTTTTCAAAGACGAATGCTGCAGGATGGGGATTGTCGTCCTGCCACCAGACGTTAACCGTTCGGGAGCCGACTTTACAGTCGAAGACGGCAAAATACGTTATGCCTTAGCGGCCGTCAAAGGTGTCGGCGATGCCAACATGAAAGCGCTGGTGGCCGAGCGTGAAGCTCGCGGTCCGTTTAAGAGTATTTCCGATTTTGTGCATCGAATTGATATCAAGCAAACCAACCGCAAACAGCTGGAACAACTGATCAAATCAGGTGCGTTCGACTGTCTGGACAAGAACCGCGGACGTTTGTTTGCCAATATCGACAATATCATCCAGCACATCAGTTCTTCTTCCGATCTGAAAACAAGCAGCCAGACTTTTCTTTTCGGCACCGAGGAAATGCAGGCGGAAATCAAACTGAAAGATACGCCCGACTGGCTCGAACTGGAAAAGCTGAAACTGGAGGCAGAAGCAATCGGCTTTTTCCTCTCCGCCCATCCGCTTGACAGCTATCGCAGTGGCATGGAAAAGCTGGGCGTCAAAAACTGCAGTGAAGTTTTCCGCAACATTCAGGTCGGCGATGTTATTCATGCCAAACTTGCTGGTTGCGTCAACAGCTTTAAGAAAAAAATTTCGCAGAAAGGCAACCGCTTTGCCTTTTTGGAACTTTCGGATGCTTCCGGGGCTTTTGAGGGAATTTTGTTTTCGGAAACCCTGCAACG
This sequence comes from uncultured Azospirillum sp., assembly GCA_964463185.1. Lineage (GTDB taxonomy): Bacteria > Pseudomonadota > Alphaproteobacteria > RF32 > CAG-239 > JAFUYI01. The sequence continues at coordinate 8,056 of CAYXBH010000035.1, forward strand.
CAGTGAAGAGATAATTACTTCCGGCCTGCCACTTCTGGCCAGTGTAACGATTGAACGTCAGACGGAAGAGGGCAACCCCCGGATTATGATCAGCCGGTTGGAAACCCTGGATAAAGCAATCGCTGATACGGCAAGTGCGCTTATTATTAACGTCAGCAGCATATCTGCAGTTCGCCCGATTAAAGAGGTGATCGAGCAGGATAAAAAAGGCTTGAACAAAATATATATCAAACCGGATAATGACGAATGGGATATAACGATTGAGCTTCCGGGCGGATACGCATTTGTCGGCGGCAACATTATTTCCCGTTTAAAATCCATTCCCGGTGTTTCGGCAGTAAAGGAAATGTAAGATGATGAAAAATTTTCGTGAAACCTTTGGCAAAAAATTAAGGAGCATCGGCAATGCCGAATTTTTGGATGACAGTTCGGTGGTTGTCAAAATTCCGGTCTGGGATATGTGTTTCTTGCCGATCGGCATTTTGCTTTTTCGTTTTAAGCGCTTTTTGTATCTGGGCGGGATTTTCAGCCTGTTCATAAGCATTTTGGCTCTTTGTATGCACGAGGGATATTTCTGCGGCTTTGCCGAATGGAGCGATGATGCTTACTTCGGCTGTTCCAAATCAATGCCGATGTATATCACCTTTTTTCTGCTTCGCCTGCTGATTATTTCCGTATTTCTGCGGGCTTGGTATCGGACGGCTGTCTGCGGTGGCGATATCAATATCCGCGAGGCGCTGACAATTTTGCCCCACGACTGGAAAATGTTTATTTCCCTTCTGATTGTTTTGGGCTTTTTGTGCCTGCCGGTCATTTCTATCTATGCGCTGGCTTTGCGTACCCCAAACCCCGACTGGCGGATTGAAAGCCTGTATTTTGCGGTGGCATCGTCAGGTATCTGGCTGCCTCTGGTCGGTTTGCGCTTTTTCTCGATACCGGCGTTTGTCATGGCCGGTGAACAGCGTCCCGGTTTGAAAGTTTTTTGGGGTAAAACAGCGGATAATACGCTGAAACTTCTGCTTTCGATTGCCCTGATGTTCCTTTTAAATTCGATCTTGTTTATCAATTTTAACGCCCTGTCGGTTTCCATGATCGAGTTTTCCATGGCAACAGCATTGCTTGCCGACTTTATCTACAACCTGCTTTTCTTGCTGATGGTGGCGTCATTTTGTTGCGTTAGCATTGTTCAGAAAGAAATGTTGTTTGCTTGGACAGAAGATAAAGCACCAGAGGAAAAAGAAAAATAATCCAAAGCCCCGAAAAGGGCTTTTTTCTGGAGGACTGCATTAAATTATCCCAACCGGCATATACTCAAACTTTCAGAGCTTTGCTGGGGAAAGTTAATGATATCAGATAAAAAAGCCAAATCTTTTACAACAAGCTTTTAACCATCGGCATCAGATCCAGCCGGTAATCATTGGCAATTTCTTCCGTTTTCGGATAATGTCCGGCTGTTCCGAGGGCGTAGATATTGGCCTGCTGTTGCTTAAATTCGTGCCCGAGGATGATGGCCTGCGCATTTTCCGCCAAATGCTGGCCAAACGCAACGGCCTCTTTGATGTTGTTTTTTATCAGCCCGTTGCGTCTGGTAAATAGTTTTGTATAGGTAAAAATACTCCAGATCATACCGAGGATAAAAAAAGTGGAAACAATATGGATATACTGGGTCATCATCAGTGCTGACAAAACAATCATAATAAGAGCAAAAACTTTGACCGTAATGTTAATCCAACGCCGTTTGAAGTGGGAACGCAAAATCCAAATGTAAAAAGTGGCGGTCAGGGTTACCGACAGCAGAACCCCCATGGTTATAGGTGTGTTGACGCTAAGCCAGGCAATGGCTGCTTCCGACATCAGTAGCATGGCGCAGCTGAAAAAAATATAGCCAGAATTGAGCTTAAGCGACAACAGTTTTAGCCTTTTGACAGTGTCTTTTTCAATCAGTTTGCTGGCCCTTTTGAGTTTCAGCGCATTGTTGCGGCTGAAGACAACCGACAATTCCTTACGTCCGATCATTTGCCGGAAAGCCTTCTTTTCATAGGGGCTCAGTCGGTTAAGATTGTCTGTTTTTTTGATCAGCGTCAACGTTTCCCCGTCTGCTTTCATGTCAATGACATTGCGCCGGAAAAGATCCAGTAAAAACGAGCAGAAAGATGTTTTGTCATAAGTTCCTTTAACCAACATCCGGAGCATGGCGGGGGTTTTCTGTAGGTTGGCTTTGACCGGGTTGGCGTCCGAATTGATAAAGCGCCAGGATATAATATAGGCAATAACAATCGCCAACAATCCAAAAAGAGAGAAAATGATGTCGCCGTAGTCTTCCACGAACCATTCAAACTTTTTGTTGAAATCTGGTTCGATAAAGCCAGATTTTGGGATGGAGATCAGAATGTGCATTCCTTCGCCGGCAAATAGCGGAATGGTGGACGTAAAACCGAGTGCGTTAGAGCCGAGATGTTTGGTTATTGTTGAGTAGCGGTCTGTCAGCCGGTTTGGCAGATAGCCGATAAACATACTTTGCCCAAGCGGGTTGACGTTAATCGGCAGCCTGACGGTGGCAATTGCCTGCGATACCACCAGATTCCAAAAACTTCCGGTAACATCCCAGTAAAATTCGTTGCGGTTATTATAATACCAGAGCTTGCGGTCGAGCATATAGTCAAACTCGTAGGTATAAATTCCCGGCGGCAGTTGGAATTTGTCTTTTGGTGTAATCAGATAGCGGTCGCCGGCATCTTTCAACTGATAGGGAATTTCCGTCCCGTTAATCGTAACGCTGTTCAAATAAGGAATGGTTGCATTTTTGACCCCATCGCGGGAAATTGAATATTTAGGCAAGGCCTTGGAAAGCCCGTATTTCAGTTTTTTTCCGTTGGCCACCAGATTGAC
>CAYXBH010000036.1:0-10616 GCA_964463185.1 uncultured Azospirillum sp.
ATCATGAAAAGAATCAAACCTTCCATAAATTATTCATTTAATAATGTTTTTAACGGAAGGCAGTATAATTTTTTCTGCTTTTTTTGTCAAGCTAGGAGGATTATAGTTTTATGGTTTGCAAATAACTGATGATTTCCTTGTCGGCGGGCGGAAACTCAAAATTTTTCATTTCCGCTGGGCTAATCCAGGTCGCATTTTGATGAACGTTTAATTTCGGTTCTTCGCCGTCGGGGATGTGCACACGGTAGAGGTTGATGCGAAATTCGCCGTTCGGGTAAGCATAGGTCGTGTCCATTAAAAACTCGCCGACTTCGGCATTGACATCCAGTTCTTCCTTAAGCTCCCTTTTTAAGCACTGCGGCAGGGTTTCTCCTTCTTCCTGCTTGCCTCCCGGAAATTCCCACAGGTCGGGCAAAGGTTTTCCTTTCGGCCGCTGAGCAATAAACACCTTGTCGTTGCGGACAATCAGCGCCGCACTAACCTCTTTCATCTCTCATCCCTCCAGTTTTGTCAACGCCATCTTAACCCGGGCAACGGTTTCTTCTTTGCCCAGCACGGCGGCAATTTCCGTCGCCCCGCCGGCGGTTGTTTCCTTACCACTTAAGGCTATACGCAGCGGATAAAGAATCTGCCCGTTTTTCAGTCCGTTTGTCGCCGCCAGTTCTTTCATGCCGGCAAAAAGATTGTCATTGTTCCAAGCGTCGATTTCCGGCAATTTTGCCGCTGCCAGTTTAAGCACCTGCGCGGCCACAGACTGATCAGTTTTCATCTTCTTGTTTTCATAAAGAGAAAGCTCGTAAGCCGGCATTTTTTCCAGAAAATCGGTCTGCGCGGCAATATCGGCAAAGGTTTCTATCCGCGGTTGCAAAACCCTGCTCAGCATTTCCAGATCGAGCTTGCGGGTCAGGCATTTTGCATACCAAGGCAGCGCCTGCCGGTGAAACTCCTCCGGCGTCAGGGCGCGGATATAACAACCGTTCATCCAAGTCAGTTTGACAATGTCAAAAATCGCCGGCGATTTGTTCAGCCGCTCAACGGTAAAGACTTTTTCCAGTTCCGCCAGCGAAAAAATCTCGCGGTCATCGCCGGGGTTCCAGCCGAGCAGCGCAATGTAGTTTAAAATTGCCGCCGGCAGGTAGCCCTTGGCCACTAGATCCTGAAAAGAGGCATCACCGTTGCGTTTGGAAAGCTTGTGCTGGGCGTCTTTCATCACCTGCGGAACGTGCACATAAACCGGCGGCGCCCAGCCGAAAGCCTCATAGATGAGGTTATATTTCGGGGTGGAAGAAATATATTCGTTGCCGCGGACAACATGGGTAATCGCCATCAGATGATCGTCGATTACGTTGGCAAAGTTATAAGTCGGGAAGCCGTCGGTTTTGAGCAAAACGCCCTCATCCAGATCATCATAATCAATTTCGATGTCGCCGTAAACTTCATCGTAAAAACGGGATTTGCCCTTTTTGTTAATCGTCTGGCGGACGGTATAGGGCTCACCGGCGGCAATTCTTGTCCGCGCTTCTTCCAGACTCAGCCGCTTGCAGGGATCCTGAAATTTGGAGGGCACCGCGTTTTCTTCGTCTTCGCTTTCTTCCGTTTCTTCTTTGGCTGCGCAGAAACAATAATGCGCACCGCCGAGCTCAACCAGCTTGTGGGCGTATTCGGCATAAATCACTTTTCTTTCCGACTGGATATACGGCCCGTAGTTGCCGCCGATATCCGGCCCTTCGTCCCAGTTCATACCAACGGTTTTCAAGGTTGAATAGATGATTTCGGTCGCACCTTCGACATAACGTTTCTGGTCGGTATCTTCAATCCGGAGCAAAAATGTGCCGCCGGAAGATTTAGCAATCAGATATTCGTAAAGCGCCGTGCGCAGGTTGCCGATGTGCATATAACCGGTGGGCGACGGAGCAAATCTGGTTCTTGCTTTCATTTTTTCCTCTTTTATTTCAGTAAAATGGTTGTTTGCGAATCTTTTTTCAACAATAGCGCAATTTGAAATTTTCTCAAGCGTTTTTGACAGTTACGCCGTCAACAATACTCTGGCCGCCGCCCGCGCCTCGTCGGTGATGTGCTCGCCGGCCAGCATACGGGCAATTTCCTCAAAACGTGCGGCCTTGTCCAGCTCGTAAACATAGGTGGTGGTGATGTTGTTTTCCATTTTCTTTTCCACCTTAAAATGATAGCTGCCACAAGCCGCCACCTGCGGCGAGTGGGTTACGATCAGCACCTGCACGGTTTTGGCCAGACGCGCCAGCCGTTCGCCCACTGCCTGTGCGGTGGCGCCGCCGACACCGGCATCGACCTCGTCAAAAATCATGGTCTGACAGCCGCCGGTTTCCACCAGATTAACCTTTAGAGCCAGCATAAACCGCGCCAGCTCGCCACCGGAAGCTATTTTGTTAAGCGGTCCCTGTGGGGAATTCGGGTTGGTGGAAACGGTAAAGGCAACCATATCCATGCCGGTTTCGCTCCAGGCGCTTTCTGGCAGGCGTTCCACCGTGGTTACAAAACGCGCTTTTTCCATTTTGAGCGGGGGCAGTTCCGCCATCACCTTCCAATCCAGCTGAGTGGCGGCCTGACGGCGTTTTTCGCTTAAAGTTTCCGCGGCGGTAATATAATCCTGCCGACATTGTTCTTCCTTTTTCAGGCACTCTTCCAAGCCTTCTTCGCCCAGCTCTATCTGCGAGAGCTTTTGCCGCATATCCGCCAGCACCGCCGGCAGCTCGTCGATTGACGTCTGATGTTTGCGCGCCGCCGCCCGCAGGGCAAACAACCGCTGTTCTATCGTGTCGATTTCATTCTGGCTGAGGCTGATGGCCGAGCTGGCGTCTTCTATCTGACGGATACATTCGTCGGCGTTAATCAGGGTTTGTTCCAGGGTTTCGGCAATGCCGTCATATTTTCCTTCCACCAGCCGGCTGGCACGTTCAACCGCAGCCTGGGCATGACGGACGGCCGATAAAACATCGGCACTCTGGGTCAGGCTGCCGTATGCAATATTCAGATTTTCCAGCAGTTTTTCGGCGTTCATCATTTCCGTCCGACGACTTGCGAGCTCCGCTTCCTCGCCGGCAACGGGGGTCAGTTTTTCCAGCTCATCCACCCAGCAGCGCAGATTTTCCTCATCCGTTTTGGCTTTGCCCAGGTTTTCTTCAAAAGCCCGTCTTTCTTCCGCCGCTTGACGGTAAAGGGAATATTTTTCCCTGACTGCAATCAATGTTTCCGGATATTTGCCGTAACTGTCGAGAATGCCTCGGTGAAACGCGGGATTGAGCAGTCCCTGATTGTCAAACTGGCCGTGCACTTCCACCAGATAGCGCCCGAACTCTTTTAAGACTTTCAGCGACACCGGCTGATCATTGATAAAAATTTTGCCGCGGCCGTTGGTATCAAGCATCCGTTTGATTATCAGCTCGTCTTCCAGCTCCAGGTCATATTCTTCCGCCAGAGCATACAGCGGATGGCCGGCCGGCGGCATTGAAAAAGTCGCGGTTACGCTCAGTTTGTCTTCCCCGCTGCGGATCAGTGAAATTTCCGCCCGGTTACCCAGCACCAACCCGAGAGAATCGAGCAAAATGGATTTACCGGCGCCGGTTTCCCCAGTCAAAACGCTGAGACCGGCAGGAAATTCCAGATCCAGCCGGTCAATCAACACTACATTGCGGATAGACAAAGAGTTCAACATGGTTATTTTTTGCCTTTGACAATCCAGGCGGCTTTGGCCGTCCAGTTCCCTTTCGGATAATTATAACTCAGCACTTTGTAGGCTGATACGGCCTCGTTTGAAAGCCCCAAAATCGTATATATCTCAACCTGCCGGTAAAGCGCCTCCTCAATATAGCCAGTTTTGCTGTAATTGTTGACAACAACGGAAAAACGGTTCAGGGCCGAGAGATAGTTTTTGCGCTCCAGATAATAGCGGCCGACTTCCATTTCCTTGCCGGCCAGATTGTCGCGCGCCAAAATCATTTTCTGTCTGGCGTCCGCCGCATATTTGCTGTCGGGAAAACGGGCCACCAGCTGATTAAAGGCCTCCAGCGCACGGCGGGTTTCGCCCTGCTCGCGGTTGACATCAGAAATCTGGTCGTAGTAGCAGATGGCTTTCAAATAATAAGCATAGGCAACGTTTTTGTTACCGGGATGAAAACGGATAAAACGCTCCAGCGCCATTATGGTGTCGTCATAACTTTCGTTTTTGTAATAAGCATAGGCACCCATGATTTTGGCGTCGGTCGCCCAGCGGGAATAGGGATATTCTAGCTCCACTTTTTCAAACGTTTCCGCCGCTTTTTTATAGCGGGTTTCGGTCAGGTAGTCGTGGGCCTGATTGTAAAGCTCTTCGGCCGTCATATTGTCGCGGTTTATTTCTTCGGAAGCACAGCCGAACAACAAAACCGAACCAAACAGCAAAGACAGTAATTTGTATTTTTTCATGCTCTTACACCAATTCGTAATTTGACTGATCGTTAAACAAAAGTTTTAACAGTTGGTTGTTGTGATAGTGTCCGGTTTTGGAGGCATTGAGCGCGCCCAAAATCCGGTATCCGGAAGTATAAAGATCACCAACGGCATCCAAAACCTTGTGATTGACGCATTCGTGCGGATGGCGGAGACCGCCGTGGTTAAGCACGTTTTCGCCGTCCAAGACAACGGCATTTTCCAGACTGCCGCCTTTTATCAGCCCGACCGACTGCAGGTAGTCCACCTGATATTTTTCGCAAAAAGTACGGCAGGGGGCAATTTCCGCGGCAAAAAGTTCGGGCGTAATCTCGTCGTCAAACACCTGGTGCCCAACAATTTTGGAGGGAAACTCTATTTCAAAACGGATTTTCAGTCCCGCATCGTGCGGACGGAGAGTAAGCCGGTTGCCCTTGTCGTCACTGAAGGAAATTTCTTTTTTGACTTTCAGGCAGCGGCTGGGCGCGGACAGTTCTTTTAAGGGAGCTTTTTTAAGCGCTTCATACAATACCTCTGCACCGCCGTCCAAAATCGGCAGTTCCGGCCCGGTAACTTCCGCCACCACATTATCGACACCACGAACGTAAAGCGCCGCCATCAGATGCTCTATCGTGCTGACGACATTATGGTCATTATCCCCCAGACAGGTGCAGTTGCGGGTATCAACGACACTTGACCACAAAGCCGGAATTTCCGGCATTCCTGGCAAATCCGCACGCTTGAACACAATCCCTTTGTTTACGGCGGCGGGCTTAAACGTCAGCTTTGACTTTTGCCCCGAATGGAGCCCAATCCCTTCGATTTCAAACGATGTTTCGATTGTTGTCTGCAGTGCCATTTTCCTCCCCCAATAAAATCAGCAGGCAGCCTGTAAGCCGGGTTCTGTACTCCACTATCTTTGCAGGCGCAAAGGTTGGAACGACAGCCATTCATCTCGGCCGCCCGTTGCCGGACAGCTCAACGCGACCCACCTCTGGAGCAGAGTGGAAACGCTCCTTTAACCAATAAAGCTGGCTCTCCTAACTTGGTCTTGCTTCAAACAGGGTTTACCTTGCCAAAACCGTTGCCGGTTTTGCGGTGAGCTCTTACCTCACCTTTTCAACCTTACCGGATCATGTCCGGCGGTAATTTTCTGTGGCACTTTCCCTTGGATTGCTCCAGCCGGACGTTATCCGGTGTTTTGTTTCCATGAAGCCCGGACTTTCCTCATTAGCGGATTTTCCTTTCCGTAACGTGGCTGTCCGGCTGCCTGGTATCAAAACTAATCTGAAGACGACAGAAAAGCAAGCAAAATTTAGCGTTTCTTCAAAACAAAACGGCAAACAAATATTTTAACAAACATCTCGCGATTCGGAGAAAAAAAGAATCGGACACCGGTTTATTTCTCGAACTTTAAGAATTTTCTCCTGGTTGTCCTGTTATTTTGATAATTTTTTCATTTTTTGATACAAAAACGCAAACTCCCGTCCAGCAACAAACAGCCGGCAAAAACGACCACCAATAAAAGAACAAAATAGGAACAGTTAATAAAACCCTAAAAATTCCCATTGATTCCCATATTTTCCCATGCTACATTATGTTCTTAGGAATAACAGAGTAGCAAACAGGGAAAACGACGGTGAGAAAAACTTTTCTCTTTATGGACACCATAAGCAACAAGGTAGACGCTAAAGGCCGCGTTTCTCTGCCGTCAGACTACCGCGCAATCGTTAAAGAGTTGTCAACGGAAATCGTCTGTTATCGCAGCCTGACTTCTCCCTGCATTGAAGGCTGTACGGAAGAACTGCTTGAAAAACTGGCCGCCGATATGGAAACATCGCTTGACTTCTTTTCCCAGACACAGGATGACCTGACTAATCTTATTTTCGGCGACGCAAAGCGCTTTACCTTTGATAGCACGGGACGCATCATGTTGTCGGAAAAACTGCTTAAACATGCTGGCATTACCGACACAGCCGTCTTTGTCGGCAAAGGGCGCAAATTTCAGATTTGGGCTCCTGAAAACTGGGAAAAAGAAGAAGTTCGCATCCGGACAGAAGTTTTACAAAGCCGGCCATCCCTGCAGCTGGCGGGAGGCAGCAATGAATAGCACCGCCAAACATATTCCCGTTATGCTCAACGAAGTCTTAACCGCACTTTCGCCGGCCGATGGCAAAACATACATCGATGCAACATTTGGCAACGGTGGTTATTCGGAAGCCATCCTGCAGGAGGCAAACTGCCGGCTGATCGCGATTGACCGCGACCCAAATGTCTGTTCCCGCGCAGAGGAAATAAAAAACATTTACGGCAGCCGGTTTGATTTCATCGCCGGCTGTTTCGGTGACATTGCGCGGCTGGTCAAAGAACCTGTTGATGGCATTGTTTTTGACATCGGCGTTTCTTCCATGCAGATAGACCAGGCCGAACGCGGCTTTTCCTACAATAAAAATGCCGCGCTTGATATGAGGATGTCCTGCAGTGGCGTATCGGCGGCAGACATTGTCAATACATATAGGGAAAAAGAACTGGCCGACATTATCTATCGTTTCGGGGAAGAACGAAAATCCCGCCAAATTGCCGCCAAAATCATTGAGGCACGGAAAGCCGCGCCGATTGCTACCACCCACCAACTGGCCGAAATCATCTATCAAGTCATTTATAAAAAACCGGGACAGCCGGATCCTGCTACCCGTACGTTCCAGGCGCTCAGAATCGCCGTCAACGACGAACTTGGCGAACTTGAACGGGGACTTGGAAATGGGCTTTCTGTTCTTAAGCCCGGCGGAAAAATGGTGGTGGTTACCTTTCATTCGCTGGAAGACAGAATTGTTAAAAACTTTTTCCGCCAAAAATCCGGCAAAAACGCCGGTATTTCCCGCTATCTGCCAGCAAGCGAACCGGCCACGATGACCGTGCTTTCGTTTTGTTCAAAAGCAATTCTGCCGTCGGCGGAAGAAATTGAACACAACTCCCGAGCCCATTCGGCCAAGCTTCGTTATGCCATCAAAAATGATAAGGAGATAGAAAAATGAATACGACAAAATCTGCTGCTATCTGCCTGTGGACCGCGCTGACGGTTCTGACTGCCGTTATCTTTGCGACTTTTATCATGAAAAACAGAGTACAGGATCTGGAAAAAGAACTGGATCAGATCAACCACAACATTAACGAAGATATCAAAATCATCCATATACTGAAAGCCGAGTGGAGCCACCTGAACAATCCCGACCGGCTACGCAGCCTTGCTCAAAAGCATATCGACCTCAAACCGGTGAAAGCCGAACAGATCATCAACTACGCGACGCTACCTTTTGATTATGAGTCCGACCGCAAAATGCTTGCCCGGCAGAACCTGAACAACATCGCCACCCGCAACAAAGAACTGCGCCAGCTGGCAAAAAACCAAAGATAGCGAGGTTCCGTCGTTAAAATGGCAACACTTTGGTCTGCAAAGGAAAAAAACAAATTTTACCTTCCGGGAGAGGAAATCAAAGTAAAAAAAGATTTCGTCTTTTCCGGTTTCAACATTGAAAAAGACCCGCTCTCCGGTTGCAAAAACCGGATGCTGCTGGCAATTTCCGCCTTTGCACTGGTCTATGCTGTCATAGCCCTGCGCACGCTTGGTTTGTGCATCAGCGGTTTTGCCCCGGATTATAACAACGAAGAAAAAGAATTACCGCAAATCAAAATAGAAAACCCGATTACCCGCGCCGACATCACCGACCGCAACGGCGCCATTATTGCTACGTCGCTGCCGACCGTAAATCTTTATGCCCATCCGCGAAAAGTAAAAGACAAAGAAAAAGCCGCCGCCAAACTCAGCGAATATATCCCGGATATGCTCTATGAGGATATTCTTGCACAGCTGAAAAAAAATAGCACCTTTGTTTACATCAAGCGCAATTTGTCGCTGGCACAGCATTATCAGATATATGCTCTGGGCATTCAGGGACTAGGGTTCGAAGAGGTGGAAAAAAGGGTCTACCCGCAAAAAACATTGTTTTCGCACATTATAGGTAAAACCAATATTGATAATATCGGAATTTCAGGGCTGGAAAAAGAACTTGGCGACCGGCTGACCAGTTCTGATGTACCGCTTCGTCTGACCATTGATTTGGGCATTCAGGATACCATACACCGCAAACTGCAGACTGCAGTTGACAAATTCCATGCCAAAGGGGCTGCTGCCATCTTGATGGACGTGAACAACGGTGAAATCATCGCCATGCTTTCGTTGCCGGACTTTGACCCCAACCTCAATGTTATTCCCGATGCCAAGGCACAATTTAATTTTGCGACCAAAGGGCTTTATGAACCAGGATCGGTGTTTAAGGTTTTTAACGCTGCAATGGGACTTGAAAGTGGCAAGGTCAAACTTTCCGATCGTTTTGACGCAACCAAACCGCTGAAACTGAAACATAACATAATCAAAGACTATCGAGGCAAAAACAAATGGCTCGATCTGCAGGAAATTCTGATTTATTCTTCCAACATTGGCTCGGCACAAATCGCGCTCAAGGTTGGCAAAGAAGAACAACAGAAGTTTTTGCGCCGGCTGGGCCTGTTTGCGCCGATTGATTCTTTTGAGGTTACGGAAAAAGCGGCTCCAGGCATTCCGCGACGGTGGGAAGAATCGACGACGGCAACGGTTTCCTACGGCTACGGCCTGTCAGTTACTCCGTTGCATATCATTTCTGCCTTTGCCGCGGTTGTCAACGGCGGTGTCTATCACACCCCAACCTTGATCAAAGGCCAGCATGATGAGGGCAAACGGGTGCTTTCAGAAAAGACTTCCGCCACCATGCGTAAACTTCTGCGTGATGTGGTTACCAAAGGATCAGGCCGGCGGGCAAACGTTCCCGGATATGAAGTTGCAGGCAAAACGGGAACCGCCAATAAACTGGTCAACGGAAAATATATCGATAAAAAAGTGATGACCTCTTTTGTCGCTATTTTCCCAGTTTCGCATCCGCAATATGCTTTTTTGATAATGATGGACGAACCGCAGCCCTCAGAAGAAACGCTGAATTTCGTTACGGCTGGATGGAACACTGTTCCGGCCGCCGGTGAAATTATCGCTGCCATTGCCCCGCAATTAAACATCAGAGCCAATTATGATCTGGATGAAAACCGAGAACGGCTGATTGAGGCCACTTACCGGCAGTAAAACCGTTTTTCTCAGAGGGATTTTCTACAAACCTCGCTTTCGTAGCGGTAGTTTTCGGTATTGTCCAGTTTTTTGTGTTCGTATAAAAGAGTTGCCTTAAATGTATCGACCAGCGGCGTTATCCGGTGAGTCAGAGCCTCGTTCATTTTGACTGTTGCCGCATCCGTCTGCGACAGCGAAGATATATTATTCGGTGCGATCTCCTGCAAAAAGCGGATGATTTTTTCCCGAATCCAGGGAATAAAATATTCAAGCGCGGCAACGCTTATTTGTTGATGCTGATGCTCGTGACGCAAGGCCAGCTGATAGCGACAGCCTTCCCTTTCCAGATCTTTGTCTATGTAGATTGTTGGCTCCTGAAAACCGATAAAAACATCTACGGAAGCCGGCAAAACGCAAATGCTGTCGTCAACAGCGACCCGCGCCGCGGTATTGAGTGTTACTGACCAGTCAATACCAAACAAGGAAAGCCCGGACGCCATCATACCCGGTTCAACCAAGCCGTACTGCTGCCCCAGTCTGGTCAGAGCCTGACGGTCATACTGATAATCGTAGCGCAGTTTTCCGTATGAAGTCGTCATGTTGAGACGGGGAGAATAGCGCATCCGCGCGCAGGGATCTTCCCCGATGGCTGGCACCTCTTCAGCTCTGGCGGAATTTATGGCTGCACAAAAGCAAAATATTGATGTCAAATACAAATTTTTCATGTATGGTAGTTTATATACGGATTAGTTAAGATTAGGTTATATGTTATGCAAAAATTTATCATCTGCCTGACAGGCGTTCTGCTTATATCTTCCGCCACCGACGCCGTCTATGTGCGTAAAACGCTCAGGCCGCAGTTTTTTATCCCTGAAAGCGAATTGAACCGGGCCGAAAAGCTACCGCCCTTCCCTGGCCGTACGCAGTCGGTTGCCACAATAAACGAAGAAGATATCAATTATGTTATTTCTGCAGAGCCGGAAGAAGCGGCCGAACCCGTTCTCTCTGCCGCTATTACGCC
>CAYXBH010000037.1:0-10539 GCA_964463185.1 uncultured Azospirillum sp.
AATCTTATACTTAACTTATTGGTGATATTTTTCATTTATAATCAGTATAAGGAATCGCAACCGGGAGAAGCCGATGACAGAAGGAAAAAAAGTAGAAAAAAAGACTAAGACAACTCCTAAAAAGAAAAAGAGCGGTAAAAGCAAAAAAGTTTCCCGGCGCAGAAAAAAAACGGGGTTCCGTTGGTGGAAGCTTTTGCTTGCGCTCGCGGCAATGGTTTTTCTGGCGCTCGCGCTTTATATCGGCTATTGTTTTGCCACCCTGCCGAATATTGAAAAGGCCGTTGCCCGCACCCGGCAGCCGTCAACTACGATCATTGCCGAAAATGGGCAGGAAATCCGCACTTTTGGCAATGTTTATTCGGAAGTGGTTTATCTTTCGGAATTGCCTCCTCATGTGGTCGATGCGGTTATCTCTACTGAAGACCGCCGATTTTATTCCCATTTCGGTTTTGATATCATTGCTTTTACCCGCGCAATGGTTGCCAATCTGATTAAAGGGTACTATGCCCAGGGCGGCAGTACGATTACTCAACAAGTGGCCAAAAATCTGTTTCTGACTTCTGAAAAAAGTATTAAGCGCAAAGTGCAGGAGTTGTTGATGGCTTTCTGGCTAGAAAACAAATTTTCCAAAGACCAGATTTTGACCCTTTACCTCAACCGTGTTTATATGGGCAGCGGCACTTACGGGATTGAGGCCGCCTCGCAGAAATATTTTCAGAAAAGCTCGCGCGACCTTAATTTGTTGGAGGGAGCGGTAATTGCCGGCCTTTTGAAAGCGCCAGCACGTTATAATCCGGCTGCGGACGAAAAACGCGCACTCGAACGGGCGACAGTGGTGTTGCAAAATATGGTCAATACAGCAATCATCACTCCACAGAAAAAAGAAAAAGCCTTAAAAATGCCACTCGGTGCGCAAATTCATAACAAGCTGGAAGGTGGCCAATATTTTGCCGACTGGGTTTATGCGGAAGTCAACGCTTATATCGGCGAACGCGAAAATGACGTCAACGTATACACCACGCTTGACAAACGAATCCAGAAAGCGGCTGAAAGCGCTCTCCGGCAAGTGGTTTTTGCTAACGCCAAAAGCAAAAATGTTACCAACGGCGCAATCGTAGTTTTGGATAAAACCGGCGCCGTCAAGGCAATGGCCGGTGGTATCAATTATGAAAAAAGCCAGTTTAACCGCGCTACTCAGGCGCTGCGGCAGCCGGGATCTGCGTTTAAGACTTTCGTTTATCTGACAGCTCTGGAAGACGGCTGGGAAATAAACGACAAAATTGATGACTATCCGATTACCATCGGCAACTGGAAACCGGAAAATTATACCAAAAAATATTACGGAACCGTTACTCTGAAAGAAGCTTTTATCCGGTCGCTCAATCTGGCCACCATAAATCTGGCGCAAAAACTTCCGCACCGGGAAATTATCGCTCTTGCCCGCAAAATGGGCATTTCCACCCCGATTGACGATACGCCGGCAATGGTGCTCGGCAGCTCGGCGGTCAAAGTACTGGACATGGCGGTGGCCTATTTATCCATTGCCAACGGCGGATATGCCGCCTGGCCTTATTCGATTACCGAAATATACACCCGCGAGGGCTACCCCCTTTATACCCGTATCAACGACGAGGAAGACCGAACACGAATTTTAGATGAAGAGGTGGTTGAGGAAATGACAGACATGCTGGCAAAAGTGATCCTTGAAGGCACTGGCAAGCGGGCGCAGCTGCCTGGTTTTGCTGCTGGAAAAACTGGAACATCGCAGGATTATCGCGATGCCTGGTTTGTCGGTTTCAGCAACCGTTATGTAGCCGCTGTCTGGCTCGGCAATGATGATAACTCGCCGATGAAGGGCGTTGGCGGTGGAACCCTGCCGGCGGAAATATGGAAAAAAGTGATGACAGCAGCGGAAAGTGATGAATAATTTTTTTGAAAAAGTTATCAATTTAGGGCTTTTATTCCGGAAGTAATTGTATATAATTAACATAAAATAAGAATCGAATTGAAAGATGAGGTAAAAAATGAGACAGAAACCCGTAATGCTGCTAATTTTGGATGGTTGGGGCTATCGTAGGAAAATTACCGCCGACAATGCGATTGAACAAGGGCATACGCCCAACTGGCACCAATGCTTGAAAGAATATCCATATTGTATGGTGCAAACTTCCGGACTAGCTGTTGGGTTGCCGGAAGGGCAGATGGGCAACTCGGAAGTCGGACATACCAACCTCGGTGCGGGACGGGTGGTTATGCAGGATCTGCCAAAAATTGATCAGGCTGTCAAAGATGGTTCGCTTGAGAGCAATCCTGTTTTAACCAAGCTGATCGAAACCTTGAAAGCAAACGGAAAAACCTGCCATCTAATGGGGTTGATGTCACCGGGCGGTGTTCATTCTTCACAATTGCATATTTTAGCGTTGGCCGATATTTTGAACAAAAACGGTGTACGCACAAAAGTTCATGCTTTTCTGGACGGACGTGATACACTGCCGGAATCGGCAGCTGGTTTTGTCGGTGAATTTGCTAACGGCATCATGAGTATGAACAATGTCAAAATAGCCACTGTTGCTGGCCGTTTTTATGCCATGGATCGCGACAAACGCTGGGATCGGGTGGAAAAAGCTTATGACAACATGGTTCTGGCCAACGGCAAGCGTTTTAACAATGCGGTAGAGTCAATCAAATCCTCTTACGCCGAGGGGGTCAGCGACGAATTTGTGGTGCCAACGGTTATCCGCGACTATGCCGGGATGGAAGACGGTGACGCCATTTTGATGGCCAATTTCCGCGCCGACCGCGCCCGCGAAATCCTTTATGCCCTAGCCGACAGGGAATTTACCGGATTTGAACGCAAAAAAGTTGTCGAACTGTCGATGGCTGTCGGTATGACCGAGTATTCGGCCGATCACAACCGCTTTATGCAGACGATATTTCCGCCGGAATCGCTGTCCCATATTTTTGGTGAAATAGTGGCCGAAAACGGCCTTACCCAGTTGCGGATAGCAGAAACAGAAAAATATGCACATGTTACGTTCTTTTTTAACGGCGGAGAAGAAAGAGAATTTAAAGGTGAATCGCGGATTTTGGTTCCCAGCCCGAAAGTTGCCACTTATGACCTGAAACCGGAAATGTCTGTTTATGAGGTTACGGAACATCTGGTCGATGCTATAGAAAACCAGAAATTCGATGTTATTATCTGCAATTTTGCCAATGGCGACATGGTCGGTCATACCGGCATTATGGAAGCCGCATTAAAAGCGGTGGCCGCGGTTGATGACTGCCTGGGTAAGGTTATTAAGGCCATCAAAGACGTTAATGGCGTTTTGCTGGTAACCGCAGATCACGGCAATGTTGAAAAAATGGTTGACGAAAAAACCGGCGAACCCTACACCGCACACACGGTTGGCAATGTTCAGGCGGTGCTGGTTAACGGCCCGAAAGACGTAACGGCTCTTAATAATGGCAAGCTGGCTGATATTTCGCCGACGTTGCTTGATTTGCTGGAGATTGCAAAACCGGCAGAAATGACCGGCAAATCGCTTTTGGTTCGCAAATAAGCTTCTCCGGGACGACTTCCGTTGATAAAACAAACTGCCTTTTTTGCTTTTGTTTTAAGCCTGCTGATCGTCGAATCGGCAGCAGCGGTAGTTGTCTCTAAAAAGGATCTGGAAGCAATTCAGACCAAAGTGGAACAAAAAAGCGTTGAGCATAAGCGTCTACAGGCGCAAGCAGCAAAAGTAAGTGTGGAAATGGTTGCAGTCAGCCGGCAGATGATTCAGAAAGCCAAACAGATCCAGGACATGGAAGATAAAATTTCGAAAATGGAAAAGGAACTGATCCGGCTACAGGATGAACTGAAAACGGCGGAAGATGATTTTATCAAAGAAGACGAAAACCTGATTCATACAGTTTACGCTCTGCAAAATTTGGCCTTGAAACCGACGGAAGCTCTATTTGTGCAGCCACTGACGCCGGTTGAAATCATTCGAAGCGCCATGCTGCTTCGGGAAACTGTTCCTTTTCTGGCCGAAGAAGCGGCTACAATCAGGGAAAAACTGAATAACATTATGGCTCAGAAAAGCAAAATAGAACAGCAGGTCAAAAATATTTCCAACAACAAACTGGCACTTGAAAAAGAACACCGGCAGATGAAACAACTGGTACAACAAAAAGCCAAAATCCGCAGTCAGCTTGAAAATAAAAGCGCTGCCGCCAAACAAAAAATAAAGCAACTGGCAGAACAGGCAAAAGACATCAAAGAACTGCTGGTCAAACTTGAAGAAGAGAGAAAAGAAAGGGAAAGGAGAGAGTATGACCGGCTGGAAAAACTGCGGCGGGAGAGAGAAGAATTGGAAAAATATCGTGCCGAGCAAGAAGCCCTGGCCATCAGCCAGAGGCGGGAAAAGGAAAAACTTGAACAAGCCAGAAGCGACGACTTGATAAAATTGCAAAGCATGTATATAAAAGATGTTGGGAAAAACTTTGAAAAAGCAAAAGGTAAGCTCTCGATGCCGGCGCGCGGACCAATCGTGATCGCATACGGACAGGAAACTGCCAAAGGTGTCAGCTCAAAAGGCATTTCAATTAAGACTCGGAGCCGGGCACAGGTTATTTCTCCCTTTGATGGCACGGTTATTTTTACCGGGCCCTTCCGCGGATACGGAAACATTATTATTATTGAACACGGCGAGCATTATATGTCCCTTCTGGCCGGGTTGGACAGTGTTGACTGCGAAGTCGGGCAAATGCTTTTGGCCGGCGAACCAGTGGGACAAATGCCGGAAAATACAGAAGCCAAGCTTTATGTCGAGCTGCGCAAAGACAGCCGGCCGATAGATCCGGAAGCCTGGCTGGCCAAATAAAAACAAACAAGACAGGATAAAAGTTATGTGGAAAAGATTACTAATCATTACGTTAATTGCCAATATTTCAATGGCTGCCGCCAGTTGTGTTACTGCGGCAGACAAGAAAAACCTGCCCAAGAAAGAAGAAGCCGATATCTACGAAATGCTTAATATGTTCGGTGAAATCATGGAGCGGACAAAAGTGTCCTATGTGGAAGAAGTCAGTGATCAAAAACTGATTGAGGCGGCTATTAACGGTATGCTGTCCTCACTTGATCCGCATTCAAGCTTTCTTGACGCCAAAAGTTTTCAGTATCTCAATGAGCAAACACAGGGGAAATTTGGTGGTCTCGGACTGGAAGTTACCATGGAAAATGGGGTGGTTAAAGTAGTTTCTCCGATAGATGACACGCCTGCTTATCGGGCAGGATTGAAACCGGGTGATTATATCATCAGCTTGGACGGAACAACTGTTGTTGGAATGTCGCTTAATGAAGCTGTTGATAAAATGCGTGGCAAAGCAGGTACCAAAATCAAACTGACAATTCGCCGTGGCACTCAGAAGCCTTTTGATGTTACGTTGAAACGTGAAGAGATCAAAATTCGGTCTGTTAAGAGCGAAGTTAAGGCAGATGATGTTGCTTATATTCGTATTTCTTCTTTTAGTGAAGAGGTTGATAAAAACATCAAAGATTCTTTGAACAAGATGCAAAAAGAAACTGAAAACGGCATAAAAGGACTGGTAATCGACGTTCGCAACAATCCGGGAGGTCTGTTGGATCAGGCGGTTGCCGTATCCGACCTTTTCCTTGACAAGGGCGAAATTGTTTCCACCCGCTCCCGCAACGAGGAAGATACTATCAAATACAACGCAACCTCTGGTGATATTGCAAAGGATCTGCCGATTGTGGTGCTGATCAACAGCGGTTCGGCCTCAGCATCGGAAATTCTGGCCGGCGCTTTGCAAGATCATAAACGGGCGATTATCATGGGTGAAAAATCTTTTGGTAAGGGATCTGTTCAAAGTGTTATTCCTTTCCCAAAATACGGAGCTATTCGGCTGACCACCGCCCGTTATTATACGCCGTCGGGACGCTCTATTCAGGCCAAGGGTATTGAGCCGGATATTGAGGTTAAGCCGGCCAAAATCGAACAGCTTGATCTTGACGGTTTTATGATCAGCGAGGCCGAACTGAAAAATGCATTGAAGAATGACAATGCGGAAACAGGCAAAAACAAAGCCCAAAAAGAAAAAGACGCTACTGATGACGAAGATATGCAAAACGACTATCAGTTACTGAGAGCCGTTGACACGGTCAAGGCACTGAGTATTTACAGGCAGTCTGATCAGTAACACAGAAAAAGCCGGAAATTTTAAAAGTTTCCGGCTCTGTTTTAAGAAGAGGGAATTATGAGTGAAGTTTATCGCCGATGTACCGGTATTGTTGTTTTCCGAAACAGGAAGGTTCTTTTGTGCGAACGCCGGGATACGGTTGGCGCCTGGCAGTTTCCGCAAGGGGGAATTGAGTTCGGAGAAGATTTGGAAATGGCTGCTCGCCGGGAGTTGAGAGAAGAAACCTCTATTGTGTCGGTAACAGCTAGAGATTTTATCCGCGAACCGCTGCGTTACAAATTTCCACCGGAAGTGAAAAAAAACAGCAAATGGAGATATGCAGGGCAGGATATGTGCTGGGTTTTGTTCCATTTTGACGGCAGCGAAGAAGAAATTAACCTGGCAACGCGTGAACCGGAATTTTGTCGTTATACTTGGGAAAATATTGACGAAGCAGCCAAAAGAATTGTCGAGTTCAAAAAAAACGTATATACTGAGGTTATCAAGAAATTTAAAATGCTGGTAGAGAGCTAAATGACATATAATACAAAAATGATTCAGGATATTCAGGAATTAGTCAATCTGGCCTACAGCGCTAAGATACAAACTTCTGTCGGGTTGGAAGATGATCAGATTTCCGCGCTTGAAAACTTGAATCAATATTGCGTCGGTGCCGTTTTACAAAGCCCGGAAGTGATGAAAAAACCGCTTAAGGTTGCCTATAAAGCAAACGAAGCCATAAAAGAGGCGTTGGTTGCCATATGTTTGTCTTATGCGCTGGTTAATCCGCGGCGCAAACTGAGAGAAAACAAGGAATTTTTTGAAAAGAATATTGCTATTTACCAGCGACCGGGAAACATCAAGTTTATCGACTTCGGGGAAATAAGTCCGCAAAGCGTGCAGGCTGCCGTTTACTGGGACATCATTGAAGACTGGAAACTTTACTATGACAAAGAATGCGGCGGCATCAAGGCGCTGGTCGACGAAAAAACAAATCTGACCGGGCTTGACAACTATGTCAGTGGTGGCGATCCTTCTTACGAATTTGCCCGTTTTCACCGCAAATACAGTGAAAAAACAAATATTCAGGAAGAAAAAAGTAGAATCTCTGCACAGGACGCTTTCCGCAATGCGGTTGTGCAGTCGGTGGCAACCGAGGTTACCAGACAGCAACTGCTGGAGGGCAAAAACCCGATGGAGATTATCGACTTTCTTTTAAGCCAGGCTAATTCTTACCAACCTAAAGGTATCGAAAGAAAAAACCAGAGATGGGAACAAAAGCAAATTGGCTATCAAAAGCGTCATTACCGCCACCACGGGGAAGATGAAGACTAGAGCTATATTGGTATCAATCTTTTAAGAAAGGCAATAAAAATGAACAAAGTTTTGAACTGTCTGAAAACAAGACGGAGTATCCGTTGTTTTAAAAATATCCAAATATCTGGAGAAGAATTACATGCCGTTGTTGAAGCAGGAACTTATGCTGCCAGTGGTTACGGTAATCAATCTGCTCAGATTGTCGCCGTTCAGAATACGGAAACGATTGCCGAACTGTCCGCCCTTAATGCAGAAATTATAGGGGTAAAAAGCGATCCTTATTATGGCGCTCCCACAATTTTGCTGGTATTTGCCGACAGCAAAATCCCGACTTTTGTCGAGGATGGCAGTTGCGTGCTGGACAATATGATGATTGCCGCTCATGCGGTTGGGCTTTCTTCCTGCTGGATACACAGAGAAAGAGAAATGTTTGAACGGCCGGAGGGAAAAAGGCTGATGAAGAGCTGGGGGCTAAAAGATTCGATGAAGGGAATCGGGGCGCTGGCTCTGGGATATGCCTGACAGGAACCTCCGGCGGCCAAACAGCGCAAGGAAAACTACTGCATTTATGTACGCTGATTTTATAAGAGATAAGAGTTCTGCAAAAGGCTCTTTTTTTAGCGCTAACGTCAGGAATTGTGGCTAGGCGGAGCCTCAATTCACAACCGTTTTAAATACGACAGAAAAGAAAGAAAACGGGGTTTAAGCCATGTCACTATCTTTTTTTGATTTCAGCTGTCCGCAAGCGGCCAGGATATCCTGCCCACGGGCGGTGCGTATTGGTGCGGCAAAACCATAATCCTGCAATTTTTGTGAAAAGGCATGGATCCTGTTGTTGGAACTCGGTTGATAGTCGCAACCCGGCCAGGGATTAAACGCAATAAGATTAAACTTGGCATTGATTTTATATTTTTTCATCAACACCGCCAACTCGTCGGCGTGCGCCGGCGTATCATTGAAATCTTTTAACATCAGATATTCAAAAGTGATATAACTGCCATGGTTTTCCTGATAGTCATGACAAGCCTGCATCAGTTCGGGCAGCGGATATTTTTTGTTAATCGGCATAATTTCCGAGCGTTGCTTATTGTTTGAGGCATGCAGGCTGACAGCCAATTTGATACCCATGTCGCAACTTATGTTGCTGATATGGGGAATGATGCCAGATGTAGACAGCGTTATCCGTCGTTTGGAAATGGCGATGCCCTCGCCGTCGGTCAGAATTTCCACCGCTTTGACCACATTTTCATAATTTTGCAACGGTTCGCCCATGCCCATCAGTACAATGTTGGAGAGCATCCGTTTTTCGCCGTCAAGGTTCCATTCGTCATAAGCATCGCGCGCCAGCATAAATTGGGAAACAATTTCCCCGGCGGTTAGGTTACGGGTTAGTCTCTGACTACCGGTATGGCAGAAACGGCAGCCCATGGCGCAGCCGATCTGTGTGGAAATACAAACGGCGCCGCGGTCGGCCTCCGGAATATAAACGGTTTCGATTTTTTCGCCGTCGGTAAATTCCAGCAGCCATTTGCGGGTTTTGTCGCTTGAGAGCTGGCCGGTTACCACTTTTGGCCGTGAAAGAACAAAACGCTCTGCCAACTTTTGCCGCAGAGATTTTGACAGATTGCTCATTTCATTAAAATCTGTTTTGCCATAAAAATAAACCCACTGCCATATTTGTTTGGCGCGGAAAGTCGGCTCGCCCATCTCCTGCAGACAGGCGACCAGTTCTCTTTTGGTTAGTCCGATCAGTTCGATTTTATCCGTCATTTTTTGCACTTGGCACTAATCGCACGGTAAGCGGCGGTAAAGCCGGAAAGGGAATAGGTATCTTTGGTGGCAGTGCCGCGCGAGGACTCGCCGGTAATAATCATCCGTTCGCCTTTTTTCATGGCTTCAACCAGTTCTTTGTCGACTTTTTCGCTGACGGCCCAAGCCTTATCCTTATCTACAAACATCTTATCGATGGTCGTTTTACCGATTTTGACCACAACTTTGGCATCACGCTTATAGGTATAGCCGGCAACAAAATTGACTACGTCAAAGCTCTTTTCTGCTGGGCGATGGGTGATGACAACATAAATATCACCGCGTTTGGTATATTTTCCCTCATCTTTTTGCGGGCTGGAAGCCATATAACAAACAACATTTTTACCGTCCTGATAGTAGAAAGCAGACCAGTCGTTATATTCGCCCAAAAGCTTCGGGGTATCTGCTCGGGCGGAAAAAACCACTCCTAAAAGAAAAGCTACACTCAAAATAAAAACTTTTTTCATTACAACACTCACATTCCGGGATTAAAACTTTTTTAATTATATTTGGAAATTATCTAAAAATAGTTAATGATACAAGTACAAAAAACTATAAAACAAGGGATATTATGATCAGGGACAATTATCTTGACGTCAACCGGATTACAACCGATGTCAATGTTTTGAAAATATTCAAGATTATCCGCCAATACGGTGGAAGTGTGCGTTTTGTTGGTGGTGCCGTTCGTGATGCTCTGGCTGGTCTGAAAGCTGCAAATATCGACCTTTCGACCGACCTTTCTCCCGATGAGCTGGCGGAAGCCTGCGAGGATGCCGGCATAAGAACCGTACCGATCGGGTTGAAAATTGATACGCTTGGAATCGTGGTCGGCAATGAGCTGATTGAAATAAGCTCTTTGAAAAAACAGATAAAAAAAGGAAACGGCAAGACGGAAGTTGAATTTACGGACAACTGGGAGGCTGACGCCTCCCGTCGCGACCTGACCATCAACGCCGTTTATGCTGACGAAACAGGCAACGTCTTTGATTATTACAACGGAATTGAAGATCTGGAAAAAGGGATTATCCGCTTTATCTGCGACGCCAACCGGCAAATCTGTGAAGATTATGTACGGATCCTGCGTTTTTTCCGTTTTTATTCGATGTTTTCCAAAACGCCGGTCGATGCCAAATCGCTAAAAGCCTGCTGCGATAATCTGAATGGGCTGAAAAAGCTCCCGGTTGAAAGAATCCGCGACGAGCTGCTTAAAATTCTGCAAACGCCAAAACC
>CAYXBH010000038.1:0-3530 GCA_964463185.1 uncultured Azospirillum sp.
CGGAATATTTTCTTCCCTACATTTGCGAACCAGCTTGTAACCGGGGTCGGAAATAAGTGGCGAACCGGCATCGCTGACCAGAACGACACCGGCATCCTGGTGGCAGATGAGGTCGATGATTTTGCTGGTCTTTTTTTCCTCGCTGTGGTCTTCGTAAGTTATAAAAGTCTTGTTCAGTCCTATCCCGAGTAGGGAAAGTAGTTTTTTGGTTACACGGGTGTCTTCGCAGGCGATGTATTCCGCCTTGCGCAGAATATCTGCCGCTCGGCTGGAAATGTCTCCCAGATTGCCGATCGGCGTTGCCACGATATATAGGCCTTTTTTCATCATTTATTGTTTTTCCGCCCCTTTACAACAATATTTTTTTCATTTAAATTGGTTGCATAATTGTTTTCGATTTTGGGATAAAATGCAAGTGTTTAAAAAGTTTTGTATGCTGACTTTGGCCGGACTGCTCATCGGATGCCGGTCTTCCGTAATTACGACCAACGGCGGATTATATGACAGAGTGTCCGACATTAAAGAGACCGCTTTTGAAACTCCTGCCAGTTTTAGGGTCGGTGTTCTGTTGCCTTTGAGCGGCAACGCCGCACCTTATGGCCAGGGGTTGAAAAATGCGGCGCTGATGGCACTTGAGGACATGAACAATTCCAACCTGATTTTACAGTTTTACGACACTCAGAGTACCACAGACGGTGCCAGAGCAGCGGCCCGAATAGCAATTGAGCAAAAAGCGCAGATGATTATTGGTCCGTTGACGGGAAATTCAGTCAAGGCTATTTCGGGCATGACAAAATCTGCCGGTATCCCGGTTGTTGCCTTTTCCAGCAGCACCGATGTGCTGCAAAGCCGGGTTTATACACTCGGTCTTCTGGTGGAAGAACAGGTTCGCCGGATTATTAATTTTGCTGCCGCTCACGGAAAGAGAAATTTTGCCCTTCTGCTGCCGGACAACAACACTGGTCTGGCCGTTGCACAGGCAGCAGTCAGGACAACCGCCGGTAGCAACGCTAAAATTGTCCGGATTGCTTTTTACCCGCCTAATTCGACTGATTTTTCTGAAATCATACGTCAGTTGAGCGACTATGATAGCCGGGCGGAAAACGTCAACAAAGAAAGAAATCGGCTTAAACCTCTGGCTGCCTTGGGTGACGAAGAAGCGCAAAAAGCCTTGCACCGTCTCAGTCTGAGAGATACGGACAAAGGGGTCGATTTTGACGCTGTTTTGATCCCTGAATCCGGTGCCAGACTGAAATCCGCGGTTGCCATGTTTGGCTATTATGACGTTTTTGCGCCGGAAGTTAAATTTTTAGGAACTTCTGTCTGGGAAAATACCCGGTTGAATAAAGAATCGACCTTGGCCGGAAGCTGGTACCCGGCAATGTCGCGTACGCATAATGCCTACTTCAATAAAAAATATTATTCGCTTTTCGGCGAATATCCGCAAAGCTTGTACGCTTTTGCCTATGACGCAGTTGCCCTGTCCTCGGCACTGGCCAAAAACAAACCGGCAGATATTGATGCAGCAATTACGACCGAAGATGGCTTTTATGGCATAAGCGGCATGTTCCGGATTTTGCCGGACGGCAAGAACGAACATAGTTTGGATATTGTCGAAGTTGCGACAAGGGGTGATGTGGTTATTGACATCGCCCCCGGTAAATTCAGCGCGGCTCTGCCGGAAACATCGGGGAGGAAGACCGCCGAAGCGTATGATTTCAATCCGCCGATGATTTTTGGCAAAGAACAAAGCGAGGCGGAAAAATTGATTTTTGGCCGGACGCTTGAACCGGCTACCCAGGCACCCGCTGCAGACGGAGAAAACAGTGAATATTCTTATTTTTAATCGTGTTAATGAGATATTTTTTGCTTGCAAGTTAAACGGAAATTGACAATATTATCTGATGTATCACGGAGGACGTCGGATCAGACATTCGCCAACCCGGTCAGGTTCGGAAGAAAGCAGCCGTAACGAAAACGCCTGAGGTCGGCCGTTCTCCGCCTTTTTTGAATTTTTTAAACGATTTGACGATGGCTGAAGAAGAAAAACAGGAACAATATGTGGTTCTTGCCCGTAAGTACCGCCCGCAGAATTTTGAAGATCTACTCGGGCAGGATGCATTGGTGCAAACCCTGACCAATGCCATCAATAACAACCGTTTGCATCATGCTTATATTCTGACTGGGATCCGCGGGGTTGGCAAAACGACGACAGCCCGGTTGATAGCCAAAGCCCTTAATTGTACCGGATCGGATGGAAATGGCAGATCAACAGCCCATCCCTGTGGTATTTGCGAAAACTGCAAATCAATCGCTGCGGGACGGAATATTGATGTTTTGGAACTGGACGCAGCTTCACGCACAGGGGTTGACGACATCCGCGATATTTTGGATGGCGTACGTTACAAGCCGACAAACTGCCGTTATAAAATCTATATTATCGATGAAGTACACATGCTTTCCAAAAGCGCTTTCAATGCTTTGTTGAAAACTCTGGAAGAACCGCCGGCGCATGTTAAATTTATTTTTGCCACAACCGAAATCAGAAAGGTGCCGGTAACCGTTTTGTCACGTTGTCAGAGATTTGATCTGCAGCGTCTGTCTATTGAAGATCTGCTGAAACTGTTTAACAAAATCGTCGCGGCAGAAAATATTAAGGCCGATGAAGAGGCCTTGCATATGATTGCGGCAGCAGCCGACGGTTCTGCCCGCGACGGATTATCCCTTTTAGATCAAGCTACTTCTCTTGGCAGAGGAAAAGTGCGGATTGACATAGTCAAAGAAATGCTGGGTATGGCTGACCGCGGACAAACTTTTGAACTGTTTAAGCTGATGGTTGGTGGTGATATGCCTGCGTTACTAGCAAAATTGCAGGAAATGTACAGAAACGGTGTTAATCCAACAGCCATCATCAATGACTTAATCAATCTGACCCACGTCCTAACCAAGGTTTTGTTACTTCCCGCTTTTATCAATGATTCCTCTCTGGCGGAAAGTGAGCGTGATTTCTTAAAAGAAATGTCCGGTCGGCTCAGTATCATAGTACTTTCAAAAATCTGGCAGATGCTGATTAAAGGGCTAAACGAGATGCAAACGGCACCGGTACCGATTGACGCTCTGGAAATGATTTTAATTAGGATTGCGTATTCCGCCAATCTGCCCTCTCCTGCCGAACTGCTGGAAAGTATAAAAAAAAAATCTGAGTTAGGCAGCAGCCGGTTCGTGGCTGATTATCCAGTGCCGACGAAAAAATTACAACCCCCTGTTTTTCAAAAAGAAATTTCATTAACTAGCACTAAAAATCCGACCGTGGCGGCAGCTTTCAATATGCCTTTTGCTGAGATCTGCAGTCTAGTTAAATTTCTTGAAGACAACAAACAAGCGCGGCTGGCATATACTTTGCGCCACGATACCGAGGTTTTGGAGTTTATTCCCGGACAAATGAAGTTTAAGATTACCGACCGGGTCGGAAATGACACTTTGGCAGCGCTGAATAATATTTTGGAAAAAGAAACCGGTGGCAAGTGGGT